>DATFDN010000200.1:0-2124 GCA_035252035.1 Acetobacteraceae bacterium
CCCAGCAGGAATTCCGTGTTGCGCCCGCCGCGCCCCGCCGGGCCTTTGCCGATCGTCACCGTCGTTTCCCCGCCTGAGAGCAGCACGGCCGGGGCGGGCAGGGGAGCGGCGTGTGCGCGCACCGACCGCGCGATGCCCGCCATCAGCGTGCCCGCCTCCCGCGCCTCGCCTTCCAAGGCGTCGCCCAGGATCAGTGGCGCGAGGCCGAGGTCATGGGCGATCTCGGCGGCGCGTCTCAGCGCCATCATGGGCGTGGCGATCAAGCGGAACCGCGCGCGCGGCAGGCTGCCGGGCTTGGGCGTCTCCTCCGTCGCCGCGGCGAGGTGGGCCGCGACCGCGGGAGGCGGGGTGATCCCGTAGCGCGCGAGCAGCGCGCGCGCCTCGGCAAAGGTCGTGGGGTCGGGCACGGTCGGACCCGAGGCGATCACCGCCGGATCATCGCCCGGCACGTCGCTGATCGCCAGCGTCACCACCTGAGCAGGCGCCGCCGCGGCGGCGAGCCGCCCGCCCTTGATGGCGGAGAGGTGCTTGCGCACCGTGTTCATCTCCCCGATCGTCGCCCCGCTGGCGAGCAGGGCGCGGTTCACCGCCTGCTTGTCGTCGAGCGTCAGTCCCGGCGCGGGCAGGGTGAGCAGCGCCGAGCCGCCGCCCGAGATCAGCGCGAGCACGAGATCGTCCGGCCCGAGCCCGCGCACCCGATCGAGCAGTCGTCGCGCGCCGCGCTCGCTGTTGGCGTCCGGGACCGGGTGGGCGGCCTCGATCACCTCGATCCGCGCGGTGGGGACGGCATGGCCGTAGCGGGTCACGACGGTGCCTTCCAGCGGCACGTCGGGCCAGGCGGCCTCCAAGGCGGCGGCCATCAGCGCGGCCGACTTGCCGCCGCCCACCACGACGCAGCGCCCGCGCGGCTTGGCGGGCAGATGGGCGGCCAGCATCCGGCGCGGATCGGCGGCGGCCACGGCGCCCTCGAAGATAGAATTGAGCGCCGTCCGCGCCCGCGCGTCGTCCCATGCCATGACCATCCATCCCCCTGCCGTGGCAGGCGCGGAGTATGGCGAAGCGCGCCGGGAGGCGCCATCTTGGACGGCAGGCGTTCATGAGGAGCCAGCCATGCCCGCACCCGATTTCGATGCCGCCACACGCACGGAACTTGAGGCCGCCGCCTTCCGCCGCCTTGTGGAGCATCTGCGCGAGCGCAGCGACGTGCAGAACATCGACCTGATGAACCTGGCCGGGTTCTGCCGCAACTGCCTGAGCCGGTGGTACCGGGAGGCGGCCGAGTCGCGCGGCATCGCGCTCGCCGACCCGGACGCGCGCGAGATCGTCTACGGGATGCCCTACAAGGAGTGGCAGGCGCGGCATCAGAAGGAAGCCAGCGCCGAGCAGAAGGCGGCGTTCGCGAAAGCGAATCCAGGCCATTGATCTTTCGTTGACCCGGCGCGAGTCGCCCCGCTATCCACCTCGGCCTTGCCGAGAGGGAGATGACGGATGGCGCTGGATGCGGTTGGCAGCACCGAAACCCAGGCCGGCGGCATCGCCGCCGACCGCTTGCGCTCCATCGTCGAGCGGATCGAGCGGCTTGAGGAGGAGCGCAAGGCGCTCGCCGGCGACGTCAAGGACATCTATAGCGAGGCGAAGTCGGCGGGCTTCGATGTGAAGGTGCTCCGCCAGCTCATCCGGATGCGCAAGCAGGAGCCCGCGGAGGTTGAGGAGCAGGAGACACTGCTTGACGTGTACCGGCGGGCGCTTGGGATGTAGGGGCGCTTGCCCTCACCCCGACCCTCTCCCGCAGGCGGGAGAGGGGGCGTGGTTGGCTTCGCCGATGCATAAAACGCCCCCTCTCCCTCTGGGAGAGGGTTGGGGTGAGGGCCTCGCGGCACGCCTCATTCGATCGCGCTCGCCGACTTCGCGATCTCGCGCAGCGTGAACTTCTGAATCTTCCCCGTCGAGGTCTTCGGCAGTTCCTGGAACCGGAACGTCTTCGGCACCTTGAACCCCGCCAGGTGCTCGCGGCAGAAGGCGCGCAGCTCGTCGGCGCCGACATTGGCGCCGGGGCGCAGCTCGATGAACGCGCACGGGGTTTCGCCCCAACGCGCATCCGGCTGCGCGACCACCGCCGCGCCC
>DATFDN010000201.1:0-11116 GCA_035252035.1 Acetobacteraceae bacterium
CGCGCTCGTGCTGCTGATGACCATTCCCGGCCTGGCGCTGTTCTACGCCGGGATGGTGCGAAAGAAAAACATCCTCGCGACCATGATGCAATCCTTCTTCATCTGCGCCATGGTGACGGTGCTGTGGATGGTGCTCGGCTATAGCCTCGCCTTCACCGACGGCAACGGGTTCATCGGCGGCCTGTCGCGGGTGTTCCTGAACGGGCTCGGCGCGGACTGGGACAAGCCCTTCACGCTGAACGCCGGCACCGCCAACGCCCTGCCCATGACCATCCCCGAGAGCGTGTTCGTCATGTTCCAGATGGCCTTCGCCATCATCACCCCCGCCGTGGTCACGGGGGCCTTTGTGGACCGCATGAAGTTCTCGGCCTTGACCCTATTCATGGCACTGTGGTCGCTCGCGGTCTATGCGCCAGTCGCGCACTGGGTGTGGTCCCAGACCGGCTGGCTGAACCTGCTGGGCGTCGCCGATTTCGCCGGTGGCACCGTGGTGGAGATCAATGCCGGGGTGGCGGGCCTGGTGTGCGCGCTCGTGCTCGGCCGCCGGCTCGGCTACGGCCAGGAGAACATGGCGCCTCACAATCTCGCCTACGCGGTGACGGGCGCCGGTCTGCTCTGGGTCGGCTGGCTCGGCTTCAACTCGGGGGGCGCGCTGGGTGCGGGGGGGCGCACGGGCATGGCAGTCCTCGCGACGCAAGTCGCCGCCGGGGGCGCCACGCTGGCCTGGAGCTTCGCGGAATGGGTGCTGCACGAGAAGCCCTCGGTCCTCGGTGCCATCTCGGGCGCGATCTCGGGCCTTGTCGCCATCACCCCGGCGGCGGGCTTCGTCCTGCCCGGCCCGGCCTTGGCCATCGGCATTGTCGCCGGCGTGGTGTGCTTCTATGCCGTGACCGTCCTCAAGCCGAGGCTCGGCTATGACGACAGCCTGGATGCGTTCGGCGTCCATGGCATAGGCGGCATCGTCGGCACGCTGCTGACGGGGGTGTTCGCCTTCGGTCCGCTGAGCGCGACCTCGATGCTCCCGACCGGCGTGTTCGTCGGCGGCGCCCATCTGCTCGGCGTGCAGGCCATCGGGGTGGCGGCGAGCCTGTCTTATAGCGGCGCGGTGACGTGGGCGGTGCTGAAGGTCACTGATCTGCTGGTCGGGCTGCGCGTGAGCCGGGAGGAGGAGCGCGAGGGGCTCGATATCGTTCTGCATGGTGAGCAGGTTTTCTAGCCTCCGTGCGCGCGACCCGGCTATGATCCCGCCTTCGCCCTGACGCGCCGGAGGTTCCGAATCGCATGGAAGCTGCTGCCCGCTCCGCCCGCTCGTCGCCGGGCCGGGACCGCCGTCTCGTCTCGCCCGGCATCCGCGCGCTGGCCCAGCGCCGCGCGGCGGAACTGACCGGGCTCGCGCTCGGGTTCGGCGGGCTCGTGCTGCTTGTCGCCGTGGCGAGCTACGACGCGCGCGACCCCTCCCTCGACACCGCCTCGGACGCGCGGGCGCACAACCTGGCTGGCCCCCTGGGCGCGACCACGGCGGATCTGTTGCTGCAGGTGTTCGGCCTGGCGGGCGCGCTGCCCGGCGTGGCGATGCTGTGCCTGGCGTGGCGCGTCGCCTCGCATCGCGGCGTCGGCAGCCGGGTCGCCCGCCTGTTGGCGCTGCTTGTCGGCACCCCGGTGCTCGCTGCCGTCCTGTCGGGGCTGCCCGTCGCGCATTGGCCGGCCTCGGCTGGGCTTGGCGGCGCGGGCGGCACGGCGCTGGCGAAAGCGATGATCGCCGTCGGCAGCGACGTGCTCGGCCCGGTTGGCGCCATCCTTGTCGCCAGTGTCGGCTGGGTTCTGGCGGTGACGTTGGTGCTGCTCGCCTGCGGCCTCACCGGTGGTGAGTGGCGGGCTGTGCTGCGCGTCTGTGCCGCCCTGTGCCGCTTCTCGGTCTCCACTGGCTGGAATGCCGCCGTGGTGACGGCCCGCCTGGCCCAGGCGAGCGGGCTCCTGACCCGGCCATTTCAGCGCCTCGCCAAGCGCGGCCATCGGGCAGGGACCGAGCGGCCCGAGGAGCAGCGCCCCTGGCGGGCTGCTCCCCCGGCCGACGACGGGCCGCCCCCGTCGCGGCCCCCTTCGGCGTCCCAAGCGCCATCCGCCGCCGCCTCCGCCACCCCGAGCGTCGTCGCGCGTGTCCTGCGCCCAGCTCCGGCCGTACCGAAAGGGGCGCAGCCAAGCCCGCCGCCGTCGGAGTCCGCCTGGCGCTTCCCGCCCCTGTCGCTGCTGAAACCCGCTCCGGCGCGCGCCGGTACCGGCCCGTCGAAGGACACGCTGGAGGCGAACGCGAAGCTGCTGGAGACGGTCTTGTCCGACTATGGCGTGCAAGGTTCCATCGTGGAAATCCGCCCCGGCCCGGTGGTCACGCTCTATGAACTGGAGCCGGCGCCCGGCATCCGCAGCGCCCGCGTGATCGGCCTGGCCGACGACGTGGCGCGCAGCCTGTCGGTGACCGCGGTGCGCATCGCCACCGTGCCGGGACGCAATGTCATTGGCATCGAGGTGCCGAACGCGAAGCGCGAGACGGTCTTCCTCTCCGAGCTGCTTGGCTCCGAGGAGATCCAGCGCAATCATGGTCGCCTCGCCCTCGCGCTCGGCAAGGACATCGGCGGCACGGCGGTGGTCGCCGATTTGCAGCGTATGCCGCATCTGATGATCGCGGGCACCACCGGGTCGGGCAAGTCGGTCGGGGTCAACGCGATGATCCTCAGCCTGCTCTATCGCCTGTCGCCCGATCAGTGCCGCCTGATCCTGATCGATCCGAAGATGTTGGAACTGTCCACCTACGAGGGCATTCCGCATCTGATGGCCCCGGTCGTCACCGAGCCGGCCAAGGCGGTGACGGCGCTGAAATGGACGGTGCGCGAGATGGAGCGGCGCTATCGCGCCATGAGCCAGCTCGGGGTGCGCAACATCGGCGGCTACAACGACCGCGTGAGCGAGGCGCGGAGCAAGGGCGAGGTCATCACCCGCCGCGTGCAGACCGGCTTCGACCCTGACACGGGCCGCCCGACCTTCGAGGAGCAGCCGCTGACCCTGGAGCCGCTGCCCCTGATTGTCGTGGTGGTGGACGAGATGGCCGACCTGATGATGGTCGCGGGCAAGGAGATCGAGGCGGCGGTGCAGCGCCTGGCGCAGATGGCGCGCGCCGCCGGTATCCACGTCATCATGGCGACGCAGCGCCCCTCGGTCGATGTCATCACCGGCACCATCAAGGCCAACTTCCCCACGCGGATCAGCTTCCAGGTCATCAGCAAGTTCGACAGCCGCACCATCCTGGGCGAGCAGGGGGCCGAGCAGCTCCTGGGCCAGGGCGACATGCTCTACATGGCGGGCGGCGGGCGCATCACCCGCGTCCACGGTCCCTTCGTCTCCGACCAGGAGGTGGAGGCGGTGGTCAACTTCCTGCGCGAGCAGGGCGAGCCCGCCTATGTCGAGTCCGTCACCGAACCCGAGGACGACGATCCAGGCGGCGCCATGCCGGGCCTGGCGCTGGGCGACGGCGGCGAGCGCGGCCTGTACGAGCAGGCGGTCGCGCTGGTCGCGCGCGAGGGAAAGGCGAGCACGTCCTTCGTCCAGCGCCACCTCAACATCGGCTACAACCGCGCCGCCAAGCTGGTGGAGCAAATGGAGCGCGAAGGGATCGTCGGCCCGGCCAACCATGTCGGCAAGCGCGAGGTGCTGGTGCGGCGGACGGAGGGGGAATAACTTGCCGCACGCCCCCGCTCCCTTGCGGGCTGTGGCGCTCACACATCCCCGGAATGGTCTCGTGCCTGGCTTTCGTACACCTCTCCCGCTCGCGGGAGAGGTGAAGCTGCGGAGGGCCGGGGAGGTCTTTTTTGATGAAACGATCCTACAAGCCAAGCGAGCCAAGAAAACCCCCGACCACCTCGGCCACGCGCTCGGGCGTTTGCACTGCCATGAAATGCCCCGTCTCCAGGGCCCGGAAGCGCGCGGCCGGCATGGCGCGCGCCAGCGTCTCGACCAGCGCGGTTGGGCGCAGACGGTCCTTGGTGCCGGCAAGGAGCAGGGCAGGGCAGGCGATGCCGCCCAGTCCTTCGTCGATCCGCGCATCGGCCAGCATCCGGTAGATCGCGCCGTAACTCTCCGGGTCGTTGGCGAGCCAGCGGGCGCGGAAGCGGCGATACTGCTCAGCATCATGGCGCACCTCCGGCGGATAGGAGGCGGCGAAACTCTCCTCGATCACGCCGGCCGGCCCTAGCCGCTCCATCGCCTCGGCGCGCGCGATCGTCGCCGCGCGCCTCTCGGCGGCAACACCTGTCGCTGGACCCATGGCGATGAGAGCGGTGACGCGATCCGGATAGCGAGCGGCCGTGTGCAGCACGACCCCGCCGCCGACCGCGCAGCCGGCCAGCGCGACGGTGCCGCCGATCCCGAGCGCGCCGAGCAGCGCGATCAAATCCGCCGCCATGATGTCGAATGTCACCGCGCCACGGATTTTCTCCGATAGCCCGGCGCCGCGCGTGTCGTAGCGCAACACCCGGCGCTCGCGCGCCAATGCCGGCACGACCTGATCCCAGCTCTCCAGCGTGCCACCCATTTCGTGAACCAGCACGAGGGTGCTCGGCCCCTCGCCGGTGATATCGTAGCGCAGGGCGGTGCCGTTGACCTCGATCCAGTCCATCAGCCCCCTCCGTCCAGTGCGGGCGGGTTCAGGGTGCGGCAATCGGCCGCGAAGGAGAGCGGCGCCTCGGTCCGCGCCTGCAACGCCTCGCGCGACAGGCCGGGGACGATCTCGCGCACCAGGAACCCGGCCTCGGTCACGTCGATCACCGCGAGGTCGGTGAACACGCGGCGGACGCAGCGCGGCGCGGTCAAGGGCAGCCGGCAGGCGCGCAGCAGGCGCGGGGCGCCGGCGCGCGTCGTGTGCTCCATCACCACCCAGACGGCGCGGGCGCAGGCGGCAAGATCCATGGCGCCGCCGACCAGAGGCCCCTTGTCGGGCACGCCCGAATCCCAGTTCGCCATGTCGCCGTTTGCCGCCACCTCGAAGGAGCCGAGGATCGTGAGATCGACATGCCCGCCCCGGATCATCGCGAAGGAGGCGACGGATTCCACGATCGAGGCGCCCGGGCGCAGCGTGACGCGGCGGCTGCCGGCATCGACCAGATCAGGATCGGCGCGATCCGCCGCCGCGACCGGGCCGCAGCCAATGATCCCGTTCTCCGACTGGATGAACACGTCGCGTCCGGGCGGAAGGTAATCGGCGGCGAGCACGGGGATGCCGATGCCGAGATTGACGACCCATCCATCCGCGATGTCCTGCGCCGCGCGCCAGGCCATCTGCTTGCGCGTGAGCTTGCTCATCGCGCGTCTCCCACGGCAACGACACGGCGCACGAACACGCCGGGAAGCTGGATTTCGGTATGCGCAAGCGGCGCGTCCTCGAAGGCGCGCACCTCCGCGACCGTCACGCGCGCGGCTGTCGCCATCGCCGGGCCGAAATTGGCTTGCGCGTAGCGGAACGCGAGATTGCCATAGCGGTCCGCGCGGTCGGCGCGTATCAGGGCGACATCGGCGCGGATGGCGTGCTCCAGCACGTGCACGCGGCCGTCGAACACGCGCGTTTCCTTGTCAACGGCGAGCGGCGTGCCCACGCCCACCGGGGTATAGAACGCCGGGATGCCCGCGCCGCCGGCGCGGACGCGCTCGCTGAACGTGCCCTGCGGCACGCACTCCAGCTCGATCCGTCCCTCCTTCAGCAACCGCTCGAAGGGCGAGAGCGTGGCCTCGTGCCCGCGCGCGGCGGTGCAGATGACGCGGCGCACCTGGCCGGCCTCGATCAGTTCATGGGTCCGCGAGAAGCGGTGCGTGGCCGAGTTCACGATCAGGGTCAGCCCGCGCGGCCCCGCCTCGCGCAGCGCGCGGAGCAGAACGTTCGGGAAGCCCGCGCCACCAAAGCCCGAGATCATCACCGAGGCGCCGTCCGCCACATCCGCCAGCGCCTCGGCCGCCGAGGCGAGGCGCTTGTCGATCGCCATGCTCCCTCCCGTTCACGCTGTCTTGCGGGCGAGTTCCAGCACGGTGTCCTTGGTCGGAGCGCTCCTGGGCAGCCCCTTGCCCCGTCCGCTCCGCATCGTCAGGAACGCCACCGCCATCCAGCCGCCATGGAAGGCCAGCCCGGCCAGCAGCACAAGCTCGCCCGGCACCGGGCCGATCGCCGCCCGGCCCACGAAATCCGCGAACGAGTCGATCGGCAGCGGATGGATGGTCAGCTTGCCAATGTAGGCGGCGAGCTGGATGCCGAAGATCCAGCAGTAGTTCTTGCGCAGGCGACGCCCCAGAGCGTCCAACAGAGTGATGTGCAGACGCGGCCGGCGGTAGTCCTGGTAGAGGATCTCGTTCCAGCCATTGCCGACCTGGATGCCCCGCCCCAGCAGGATCGGCCCAAAGAATTGCGTCTCCAGGATGTGCGCCCGGACCCGCCAGAAATCAAAGAAGCGGTAGCGCCGCGCCTCGATATAAAGGAATACCGCCACCATCAGGCCCACCACGATCAGCGGCAGTGACGAGGCGATCGTGTTGCTGAAGGTGAGCGACAAGGCCAGGCCAGTGGTGACGACGGCCCAGTTGGTCGTGGCATCGAGGCGGGTCCGCCAGACGGTGCTGCGGTACAGCTCTCCGCGATACAGATGCGCGAGCGCACCGATCTCCGCCGCGGTGAACACCAGGGGCTTTTCCGGATCGGCTTTGTCGTTCATGGCTATTCTACTCCCGTATCGGTGCGGCTGGGCCTGGCCCGCCGCAGCACAAGCCGCTGACGCGCTTCCCATTATGCACCGTGGCGTTCCTTCCGGCAGCACGGGGGCGTGATCCCCAGAGTACGCGGAGAGGAGCATGTTAGGAGGGTCGCTTCAGGGAGGTTGCCAAGAATGATCACACGTCGAGGGACGATGGCCGCCGGGCTGGCGGCGATAGCGAGTGTGCGGGCCGCCCGAGCGGCTGACGTGCCAGGGGCGGGCGGGACGACGCTCAAGGTCGGCAACACCATGCCCTATAGCGGGCCGGCGTCCGCCTATGCCGCGCTGGGCTACACCGAGGCGGCATTCTTCAAGAGCGTCAACGACCAAGGCGGCGTTGCTGGGCGCCGGATCGACTTCATCTCACTGGACGACGGCTATAGCCCGCCGCGCACGGTGCAGGCTGTCCGCCAGTTGGTCGAGCAGGATCAAGTCGCCTTCTTGTTCCAAACGCTCGGCACACCCACCAATTCCGCGATCGTGGAGTACGTCAACAAGAGGCAGATCCCGCACCTGTTCCTCGCCTCCGGCGCGAGCAAGTGGAGCGACTACAAGAGATGGCCCTGGACGATGGGCTGGCAGCCCAGCTACCGCGCGGAGGCGCGGATCTACGCCAGGTACGTCCTTGCGGAGGTGAAAGACCCACGCATCGCGATTTTGTACCAAAGCGATAGCTTTGGCAGGGACTATCTGGACGGTGCGCGCGACGTCCTGGGTCCGGACTGGAGCAAGCGCGTGGCGGGGACAGAGGGTTACGAGTTCTCGGACGCGGCCATCGATAGCCAGGTCGCGGCGTTGCAGGATTCGGGCGCGAACACGCTGATCGTCGCGGCCACCCCCAGGTACGCCGTGCAGGCGATCCGCAAGGTGCGCGACCTGAACTGGAAGCCGGCTTTCTTCCTGACCAACGTCTCCACCTCGCCGGCCCTTGTGATGGTCCCGGCTGGCGCCGAGAACGGCACTGGGATCGTCACCGCCGGCTATTTCAAAGACCCGACCGATCCGGCCTGGGCGAATGATGTCGGGATGAACGAGTGGCGCGGCTTCATGGCCCAGTCCATGCCGGGCGCGAGCCTGAACGACACTGGCCCTGTGGTCGGCTACGGCGCGAGCCGGACTCTGTTGCAGGTGCTAAGGCAGTGCGAGGGCGATTTCTCGCGCCCAAGCGTGATGCGTCAGGCCGAAAGCCTGCGCCAGGTCGAAAATCCGGTGCTGCTGCCTGGTATCACGATTAGTACGAGCCACACCGACCACCGCCCGATCAAGACGATGCAGCTGATGCGGTGGACAGGCGAGGCATGGGATCGGTTCGGGGGACTGATCGAGGATGCGGAGACGTGACCGCGACAGACTAGGTTGCGGCTCTGGATGCATCGGGTCCGGAGCCGGTGGCGAGGCCGCCTGTTTTGGAGTAAAAACGAGGCGCCGGAAGGGTGAGCCTGCCGGCGCCTGAAGCGGCTGGGCAATCAGCCGCTAGGAGGAACCCGACGATGAGAGAGCATCGTGGGCTTCTGCCGATTGTGGCGGCCTTGATCGTTAAGGCCAAGATCATAGTTCGGAAGCGGTAGGAGCGGGGCCAGCCCGGACCCAGCGGGGCCAGGCTCGTCCTTTCCTCCGACACACCGAACATAGCGGAGCGGGGGCGCTGGACAAACCAGAGTCTTCCAAGCACCCGAAGCTGTGAACACCCGCCGCGTCCTTCTCCGAGGCTGCCAGGATCAGCCCTGCACGACAATCCGTCCCCGCATGTGCGGATGGATGCCGCAGATGTAGTCGAACGTGCCGGGCTGATCGAAGCGATGGGCGAAGCTCTCGCTCGTGTCCATCGGGTGCGAGCGCAGGTTCAGCGACTGGCAATAGATGCTGTGCGGGATGTCATCCTGGTTCACCCATGTCACCGTGGCGCCCGGCGCGATCGTGAGCGGGGTGGGCGAGAAGGTGAAGTTATCGATGCTCACCGTCGGTTCGGTGGCCCCGGCGCGCCTCGCGCGGAGGACGGGAACAAGCACCGCGACGGTGGCGCCGGCCGCAAAGCGACGCAGCAGGACGCGCCGGCCGTGATCGGCCACGCTCATCATCTCGGTCATTGATTGTCTCCTAGATCAGTGGCGTGTCCAGGATGGCGAGCGGCGCCGTGGTGGAGACCAGGCTCACGCGCGCGATCCCGAGGCGTCGGCCCAGCTCCCCGGCGGGCACGGCCATGGGTCCGGGGCCTTTCGCCGTGCCCGGCGCGGGCTGCGGGAAGGCGGTGGAGCGGGCGGTGTGGAACGCCACATGCCCCTCGATCTTCTGCATAACCTGATGGATATGCCCGTTCAGTACGGTGACGGAGCCGAACCGCTTGAGGTATCCAAGCGCCTGCGCGCCGTCGGCGGTGCCCCAGCCCCAGGGCTCATAGACCGTCCACAGCGGCACATGCGCCATCACCACGATCGGCGTGCTGGCCGAAAGATCCGCCACATCGTCCTCAAGCCACTCAAGCTGCTCCTGGCCAAGGTCGCCGAGACCGTTGCCTTTCAAGTTCACGACGTTCACCAGGCCGATGAAATGCATGCCGCCGGCGTCGAAGCTGTACCAGCCATCGCCTTTGGCGCCCTTGCCGAAGCGGTTGAGGTAGCTCTTGCCGTCCTCCTCCAGGATGTCGTGCTCGCCGGGCACGGTGTAGGCGGCGAGTCCGGTCGCGCCCATCATCTGCTGGCACGTGTCGAACTGCGCCGGCTTGGAGAGGTGCGAGATGTCGCCCGTGTGGATCATGAAGGCCGGGCGGTCCGGCAAGCCCCGCACCTGCGCCAGCGCCTGCTGGAGCGTGTCCGTCGTGTGCGGGTTGGCTGGCTTGTCGAAGCCCAGATGGCTGTCGCTGATCTGCACGAAGCTGAAGCTCTTCGTCGCGGCCTCTGCGCACCCGACCAGGCGCGCGCGCGGGATGCCGCCCGCGACGGTCCACACCATCGCGGTTCCCGCCCAGCTCATGCACCGCAGCGCCGTGCGGCGGTCAATCGTCATTTCGCTTGGCATGATGTACTCCATTCCGGTTCGCCGTGATCGGCTGGCCAGAAGACCGAAGCAGGCCCTCGTCTATTCCATTCGCAAGCAGTTTTCTTCGGCGCGAGGAAGCCGGCCTGGCCGCCGGCCTCCGTGCCGCCGGGCTGGCTGGCATCAATTCACGGCGCGGTCGCGGGCGTGCTGGCGCTCGGCCGCCATCAGGTGCCGCGGCACCGGGCGGGTTTGGCTGTGGAAAAATTGCCCGGCCCATTCTTCAGGAGTCGGAGCGCCCTTTTCCAGAAATTGCGGCAGCTCGTTCGGATTATTCGTGAACACGCTGCCTCCTTCCTGGGCGAGGGCAGGCGCGGCGAGCAGCATGGCGGTGGCGGCAATGGCGAAAAGGCGTGTCATGATCGCGTTCCTTGTGGCATGGCGCCGCCCATCGCGGCTGCCGGCCGGGCGCTGGTGGCATCCGGCTGCGGGGGAGACCTTTCGCGGGCCGCGGAAATTCCATGTGAAATTTTTGGAAGGAAGGGAATAGGATGGGGCTCCCGGCGGTCATGACCGCGAAGGCGGACCGGAGCTGATCCTTGCGTGACGATGACAGCAGACGCCGATTCGAGCTTCTTGCGCTGCCGCACCTGGACGCGGCCTACAATCTGGCGCGGTGGCTCACCGGGAACGCGGAGGACGCCTCGGACGTGGTGCAGGAGGCGTATCTGCGCGCCTTCCGCTATTTCGGCGCCTACAAGGGTGGGAACATGCGGGTGTGGCTGCTGACCATCGTGCGGAACAGCTTCACCAACTGGGTGCGGGAAAACCGCTCCGCGCGGCTGGTCTTCTCGGGGGAAGTCCTGGAGGCGGACGGCGCCGAGGAGACGCTCTGGGGCACGAAGCCGCGCGATCCCGAGGCGCTGCTGCTGGCGAGCATCGATGCCGAAAGTCTCGACCGCCTGATGGGGCGCCTGCCGCCGGAGCATCGGGAGGTGCTGGTGCTGCGCGAGCTTGAGGATCTCTCCTACCGCGAGATCGCCTCCGTGACGAACGTTCCGGTGGGCACGGTGATGTCGCGCCTGGCGCGCGCGCGCCTGGCCTTGCGCCGGCTCTGGCTTGCCGCCGACGGGGAGAGCGCCGGTGAAATGTGAGCGTGTTTGGCCCTTGCTGCCCCTGCTGGCCGAGGACGGGCTGGGCGCATGGCGGCGCTGGCGGCTGCGGAGACATGTGCGCCGATGCAAGGGCTGCGAGGCGAAACTGGAGGAGATGCGCGCCATGCGCAGCGCCGTGCGCGAGAAGCTGAGCTATCATCGCGCCCCGCCTGGGCTGGCGGCGCGGATCGGCGCGGCGGTCGCCCA
>DATFDN010000202.1:0-3481 GCA_035252035.1 Acetobacteraceae bacterium
GGCGGGGAATCAGATCGAGCAGGCCGGGGACACTCACCTCCTCCATGACGAGGTTGGTGGCGCCATAGACGAGCGCGAGGATGCCCATGTTCGCGCCGGCGACGTGGAACACTGGCATACAGGTCAGCACGACATCGGCGGGCCCGATCTCGCCGAAGCCCGCCTCCTCCCATATCGACAGCAGGGCAAGGTAGTTGCCGTTGGTCAGCTCGACTCCTTTTGGCAGGCCGGTCGTACCCGAAGTGTAGAGCTGGATGGCGGTGTCCTCGGGCGCGACCGGCGCCGCCGGGTCAGCGTCCGGCTGCGCGTCCCGCCATGCAACAAAGTCGGGCCAGGCCGCATTGGCGCCATCCACGCTGACGCGATGCCGCGCGGGATGGCCGGCTTGCCCGACGGCCTCCGCCATCGGCGCGTAGCCGGGTCCGACGAACAGGACATCCATCCCGGCGTCGGCGAGGATCGCCGCCGCCTCGGGCGGGGCGAGGCGCCAATTCACCGGCACCAGCACAACGTTGGCCTTCAGTGCGCCAAGCAGCAGCTCGAAAAAGAGGTCCGAGTTCTTGCCGAGATAGCCGATCCGCGTGCCGGGGCTTGCGCCGAGCGCGATCAATCCGTTGGCGACCTGGCTCGCGCGCCGGTCGAGTTCGGCATAGGTGGTGGTGCGGTCGCGGAAGATTTGCGCCGTGGCCTGGGGCCGC
This sequence comes from Acetobacteraceae bacterium, assembly GCA_035252035.1. Classification (GTDB taxonomy): domain Bacteria; phylum Pseudomonadota; class Alphaproteobacteria; order Acetobacterales; family Acetobacteraceae; genus DATFDN01. The sequence continues at coordinate 699 of DATFDN010000202.1, forward strand.
GCGCGTGCCTGGGCACGGAAGACCTCCGCCAGACTACGCGCGTCCTCGAACCGTCCCATGTGTTTCCCCTACTTGGGCAGGCAGTCGCCCTGCCCTTTCCGGGAAGATTAGCCCGATCTCCCGGCGGGCGCGAAGAGCGCGCAACGCGTTCAGGGGAGGCAAGCGCCGGCGCATCGGTTGTCAGCTCTTTTCACACGAAGCGCCAGAAATACTCGTTTGTCGCCGGACGCCAACAGAGCCAGCCTGTTTGACAGTTCTGTGTCGGCAGCGAGCGATGACCATTCCTCCCGCGGCCCTTGCCGCCGTGCTCCTCGGAGCCGTCCTGCACGCTTCTTGGAACCTGGCGGTCCGGGCGGGCCGCGACCGCCGGCGGGAGACGATGCTCGTGGTGGCGGGCGCCACCATCCTCGCCATCGCCGCCTTGCCGTTCCTGCCCCAGCCGCGAGCGGCGGCCTGGCCCTTCCTCGCCGTCTCGGCCGCCCTGCATGTCGTCTACTTCGCGTTGATCGCCGAAGCATACGCACACGGCGAGGTGTCGCTCGCCTATCCGCTGATGCGCGGCACGGCTCCAATGCTGACCGCCATTCTCGCCTGGGCGGTGCTGGGCGAGGAAATCTCCCTCTCCGGCTGGCTCGGCATCGCGACCATTTGCGGCGGCGTCGCCCTGATGGCCCACCGCAAGGGGGCGGCCGGCGAGCGTGCCGCGATCCGCGTCGCCCTGGCCAATGCCGTCGTGATCGCGGCTTACACCCTGAACGACGCGACGGGGGCGCGGGCCTCGGGTAACGCGGCGGCCTACACGCTCTGGATCTTCCCCCTGACCGCCTTGCCGACTCTCCTTTGGTTTCACCTTGGCCGGCCGGTGGAGTGGCCGTCCAGAGCCGAATGGTTGCGAGGAGCCGGGGGAGGCGCGTGCTCGATCGGCGCCTACGCCCTGGCCCTGTGGGCCATGACGGTGGCCCCGGTCGCCCCGATCGCGGCGCTGAGGGAGGCTGCGATGCTCTTCGGCATCGTTTTGGCGCGCATCTTCCTGGGTGAGCGGCCTGGCCGCAGGAGATGGGGGGCCGCCGCTGCGATCACAGCGGGGGCCATCATTCTCCGACTGGGCTGACGACCTGGAGGCCGCGCCGGAGTCACGCGCCGATTCTCGTTCAGCGGCCATCCACACGGGGACACCATCCAGAATTGCCCGCGTGCCGTTTCCATGCCAGGTACCGCGCGATGCAACCCGCCGCACTCCGCGCGATCGGCGCGCTCAACACCTGGGTCTACCGCCTGAGCGGCGGGAGGATCATGGGACGCATGCCCAACGGGGCGCCGATCTGTCTGCTGACCACGACGGGCCGCAAGTCCGGCCAGCGCCGCACCGTGCCACTGCTCTATCTCGCGGACGGGGACGACCTCATCGTGGTCGGCTCGCAGGGCGGTGCGCCGCGCCACCCCAGCTGGTTCCTCAATCTTGAGACCAACCCCCAGGCGGAGGTTGAACTCGGCCGCCGGCGCGTCCCGGTCACGGCGTTCCGCCTGAGCGAGGAGGAGCGCGACCGGGTCTGGCCCCGCCTCGTGGCGCTCTACCCGCCCTACGAGGCGTACCGGCGCCGCACCACGCGGAGCATCCCCGTCGTGCGCCTGAGCCCCCGGTCGCGCGCGCCGGATTGACGCGGCGCCCGGCGGGCCGCACCTATCTCGCCCAGAGACGTGGGGAGCGCCCAATGGACCTGAATTTCACCCAGGACGAGCTTGCCTTCCGCGAGGAGGCCCGCCGCTTTTTCCGAACCGAGGTTCCCGAGGCGATCCGCGCCAAGCTGCGCGATGGCGAGCACCTGAGCAAGGAGGACATCGCTACTACCCAGCGCATCCTGAACGCGCGCGGCTGGGCGACCCCGAACTGGCCGGTGGAGTGGGGCGGGCAGCCTTGGAGCCCGGTGCAGGTCTACATGTACCAGGACGAGATGCAGCAGGCGCACGTGCCGCCGCCGCTCGCCTTCAACGTCACCATGGTCGGTCCGGTGATCGCGCAGTTCGGCAACGAGGAGCAGAAGCGCCGCTTCCTGCCGCGCGCGGCCAACGCCGACGATTTCTGGTGCCAGGGCTTTTCCGAGCCCGGCGCGGGCTCCGATCTGGCTTCGCTGCGCACCCGCGCCGAGCGCAAGGGCGACAAGTACGTCATCAACGGCCAGAAGACATGGACCACGCTGGCGCAGTACGCCGACTGGATCTTCGTGCTCGCCCGCACCGATCCCCAGGCGAAGAAACAGGAGGGCATCTCGTTCCTCCTGTGCGACATGAAGACGCCAGGCATCACTGTCCGTCCGATCGTCACCATCGACGGCGGGCGCGAGGTGAACGAGGTGTTCTTCGATGATGTGGAGGTTCCGGCCGAGAACCTGGTGGGCCAGGAGAACAAGGGCTGGGACTACGCCAAGTTCCTGCTCGGCAACGAGCGCACGGGGATCGCGCGCGTCGGCGCCTCCAAGGCCAAGGTGGCGCGCATCAAGCAGCTCGCCGCGATGGAGCGCGAGGGCGAGCGCCCTCTGATCGAGGATCCCAAGTTCCGTGAGAAGCTCGCCGCCGTCGAGGTGGAGCTGAAGGCGCTGGAGATGACGCAGCTCCGCGTTGTTTCCGACGAAAGAAAGCGCGAGAAGGGAAGGCAGAACCCGGCCAGCTCGATCCTGAAGATCAGCGGCTCGGTGATCCAGCAGCAACTGACCGAGCTGATGATGGAGGTGGTGGGGCCGTACGTGATGCCGTACCACCCGCCCGAGGAGGGGCAGAACGAGCCG
>DATFDN010000203.1:0-16289 GCA_035252035.1 Acetobacteraceae bacterium
GGGGCAGCGGCGAGCAGGTCGGGAGCGGCCCGGCGCGCGTCGGCCGCCGCCGCGCGGGCAGCGTTCGGGCTCAGGAACGCACCAACTTGGATTGCCCAACTCCCGGCGGGCGGTGCGCCGAGGCTGGCGAGTTGCACCATCGAACGGCGTCGCGGGGGCGGACTATAGATGGGCCGTGCCGGGGCGGGTGGCGGGACGTAGATCGAGGACGCGGTGGCGACCTGCTCCGGCTCCATGGGCGCTGCGTCAAAGGAGGCGGACGAGGTGCAGGGGCGATCCGGGTCGTAGGCGGCGTCCGGGTCGCAAGGACCGGAGGCAGCGAGCACGACCGCTGGCCGCACAGGCTCGGCGGCGGGCCGTTCGGCAGTGATCGTGCCTCCGGCGAACACCGCGAGCGGACCGCTGAGGGCCGTACTCTCGCCGAGATTGGGAGCAATGGAGGACACGTACCCGACCGTCTCCTCGGGCAGCGGAGTTCCGTCGGCCAGATAGGAGTCGAGCCGGTTCGGCCCGGCGTTGTAGGCGGCGAGGAAACCGGGCGCGCCGTAGCGGTCGTACATCTCGCGGATGTAGGCGGTGCCGGCCATGATGTTGTCGTGCGGCTCGTATGGATCGTCGCCCAGGCCATAGCGCTCCCGCAGCATTGCGTAGGTCTGCGGCATGACCTGCATCAGGCCCATCGCACCGGCCGAGGAGATGGCGTCGTCGCGCCCGCCGGATTCCTGGCGCATCACCGCCCGTATCCATTGTTCGGGCACGCTGAAGCGCGACGCCGCCTGGCGGATGTAAGGCCGCCACGGGTCTTCCGGCGGGCCGGGGCGGGGGTAGTCGCGATGCGCGTACGACCCGGAGCGGTACCCGCCCGGCCCTCCGCAGGCGGCGAGCGCCGCCATTAGGACGAGCGCGGTGATGGCGCGTGCGCGGCGGAGCGGGGCGGCGCCGGTCCCAATCGGCATCAGGCTTCCTTACGCGCAAATGAACTGGCGTATAATCCGCCATCGAATCGCGCCGAGGCAAATCATTTCGGTTGGCGAGACGCATTTCCTCGGCGGACGTGGCATCCTTGCCGATCCGCTCCAGAGGAGAACCCATGCGCCCGCCCCTGCCTCCCTTCACGCGAGAGACCGCCGCCCAGAAAGCCCGGCTGGCCGAGGACGCCTGGAACACGCGCGAGCCCGAGCGCGTGGCGGGCGCCTACACCGCGGACAGCCACTGGCGGAACCGCGCCGAGTTCTTCGCCGGGCGCGAGGCGATCATCGCGTTCCTGCGGCGCAAATGGGCGCGGGAACTCGACTACCGGCTGATCAAGGAGGTCTGGGCCTTTACTGACAACCGCGTCGCCGTGCGCTTCGTCTACGAGTGGCACGACGACAGCGGGAACTGGTACCGCAGCCACGGCAACGAACAATGGGAGTTCGACGGGGCCGGGCTGATGCGAAGGCGCGAGGCGAGCATCAACGACGTGCCGATCCGGGAAGCGGACCGCCGCTTCCGCTGGCCGGCCGGGCCACGCCCGGCGGATCATCCCGGCCTGTCCGAACTTGGGCTGTAAACCAAGCCAGCCTTCGCGCGCTCGGCCTAGCGCTCTCTCGCTACGGATTTACCGGCTCGCGGATGCGCTCGGCGCCGCTTGCGTGGGCGGGGTCTCGATCAGGTTCACGGTCAACATGCGAACCTTCCACGTGCCCCCCTCGCCTGTATATACCGCGCCGTAGTTGCCGTGTTCCGTTCGCTTTGCGTCGTTGGAACCTGTCTGAGTCAGAACAAACGAGCCCACCGCCCATCCCAAGTTCCCATTGATGTGCAGTTGTTCGGCTGAGGCGGCCATATTTGATACTTTAACGGCTTTGAAGATGTTGCTGTAAAACTTTTCGATCGCATCCCTTCCGGAGATGATCGGACCCTCTGGGACAATCACGCCATCAGACGTGTAGAGTGCGGCGATCGAAGCTGCGTCGTTGTTGTTCTCAGCCGAGACATATTTATTGCCAAGCTCTGCGATCGCTTGGCAGGCATCCTGTGGGCCATCGCAATTCATTTGCTGCGCGCCAGCAGGCAAAGCCAGGGTGAGAGCAAAGCCGACCAAGGCTGGCAGTCGTGTTCTCATCTGTTCCTCCCCTTGCCACCGGCGCGGCGTTGGCCGCGCCGGCGCATCCGAGCCTAAACCTTGCCCGATCGCCCCCACAAGCAGGCTATGCGCTCATGCCGAGGCTCGCCGAGTCTGCACGGGATTACGCCCCGGCTAGGTTCGCTGAACCGTGAGCTCCCAGCACCTGCTGGCTCAGCAATGCCGGATTTTGTTGGTTGAAGCTGATCAGGCTGCTGTTCACAGCGCTGCTCGGCACTCCCGTCAAATGCACCGTGTTGCCAGCAACCTGTACGATCGCCGAGCCGTCGGCCGCGGCCGTGAGACTGACGTCGCGGAAATCCATCGGTGTCATGGTGTTCTCGAAATCGAGCCTGTCTCGGCCTGTCTGGAAGTCAGTGATCGTGTCATCATGGCCGGGGCCGATGAACTCGAAGGTGTCGCTGGTGCCGCCCCCGGTCAGCGCCTGACCCTTCCCGAGCCCGGCGACGAGGATGTTGGCCACACCGGGCTGCCCGCTGATCGTCGCGTTGTCGTTATCGACCCCGATGACCAATTGCGGGGCATCCGGGATGGGCGACGCCACGGCGCTGGAGTGGCGTTCGGTTGCGATGAAGGCGTTCGGCTGGATTGCCTTTGTATCAGTGTCGCGCAGGATCAGATCGGACAAGGTGGTGTTCTTGATCTCCGCCATCAGCGCCGGGTTGAAGCCCTGGTTCAAGTAGAACAGCGGATCGCCGTCGCGCAGGTTCTCGAATTGCTGGGCGATGATCGCCTGGAAGGTCGGCCCGACCATCGAACCGTCGGGCGCCGGGTTCTCCGCCAGGCCACCCACGAACAGATCAACTTGGCCGACGCTGCCATAGACCTGCTGCAACTCGGACGCCAAGGTTTGGTTGTTGGTGATCTGGCTGAATGATGTGTACGGCGTCAGTCCGAGCGCCGCGCGCGTCTGGTTGAGCGTCGCGATGCCAAGATCGCGCTCGCGCAGGATGTCGATGGCCGCCAGGTCGCCTTGTTCGCCCGGCGGATTGGCGTTCAGCATGTTGCGCAGGTCGCTGTTGATGGTGGCCCCTGCCTGCTGCGAATAATCCTGCGCCAGGTTGCGCAGCAGCGCGTCGGCTCCCCCGTTCGCGCCGAAACTGCTGGTGGGCTCGGCCGAGGCCGCCACCAGATCCTTTTGCTCAAGCACCGCGCCGTCGTTGGCGATCTTGGTCTCGGTGGGCGACACGATGGAGTGGCCGAACCGGTAGGCGGCGGTCGAGAACTCCTCGAAGATCTGCGGGCTGACCGAGGGATCGTATCCATGGTACGGGGTGAGCGCGCTGCCGCCCAGCAAGCTCGGCAAGAACTCAGTGTAGACGATGTTCTGGTACTCGGCGGTGGTGATCGCTCGCGCCATGGCAAAGAGCTGATCGCCGTCGAGATCGGGAGCCTTGGCGTGCAGTTGCCCAACCCAGTAATTGTGCTCGCGCACGAACAGCGTGTCGAGCGAGGTGAGGTCGGGGTTCTCCGCCGCGCGCACGTCGCCGCCCATGAACTGCCCGTCCACGACCGGCAGGTTGCCGCCGTCGCTGGTCTTCAAAGTGCCGTCCGGATTGCGCAGGCTGGCGGCGGTCGCGGGATCGGAGCCGTAGACCTGCGACAAGTCGAGATACTGAGTGACCGCATCGACGGCGTTACCGCTCGATGGGTCGATCAGGCCGCGCGTAATGCTGATTTGGCTGCCCGGCGGGAGTGCCGGATCATTGTCCGGCACGGCCATGCTCAGCTTGTTGGAACCGTCGGCGGCCGGCTTCTGATCGAGATTGAGGTCGATGTCGTGGTCGATGAATTGGCCGAACGCGTATGTGTAGGCCGAGCGGCCGCCTGGGTCGGTGTTGTTCGGGTCGTTGTTGAAGATCGCGTTGCTTATCACACGCGGGTTCGGGCCATCGACTAGCGTGTTCGCACTTCCGGAAGCGAAGTTCGTTGGCGCGAGGCGCGTCTCGTCGGTGTTGGCGGCCCCCAGGGAAGGGTTAGAGCTGTCGTTTCCAGTGCCGTCGATGGAATAGCTGATCACCTTATCGAAGCCGACACGCGAGTCGGCTATGACATTCCGCTCGCCATCGGCGAGCGCGGGGCCGGTCGTAATTGGCGTTCCCATATGCTGCATGACACTCCCTTTCACGATGATCACGGCACGTGACAGGGCGCGCGCTAAGGCGGCGCGCCGGGGAAGGCTCAACGAGCTGATGAGGCCGCTAGCGATCGCTCGAAATAGCGGACGCGTACTCCAGCACGACCGCAAGCGGGTCGTTGATCACAGCGGCAACCATGTTGTCCATGGCGAAGCCACCCGTAGAACCGCGGTCCGGTGTGGTCAACCTGAACGGAGCAGACTAGATCGCAATAATTGAAATCCAGGGGCCAACGCGGAGCGGTTTAAGAAAAAAGGCACAGCTATGTTTCGCTCTGACCTGATAGTGTCCCGTCAGCGCACACTATTGTCTGTGCATGGGCGATACCCCGCCACTTCCGGCTCCAACACTCGACCCAGAGCCCGATCCCGGAGGCGGCACTGGTGAGGGCCGCAGCCTTGCCGGTGAGGTTCCGCATCGCGTCCCCCTGCCTTGTGCGTTCCGACAGGCTAAGCTGGCCGGGGCGAGGAACGAAGGGAACCGGGGCCATGACCGCCAACGATCCAGTGGTGGAGACAACAGCGGGCAAGCTGCGCGGCACGGTCATCGAGAGCGCGGCGGCCTTCCTCGGCGTGCCGTACGGCGCGCCGACCGGCGGAATGAATCGGTTCATGCCGCCGCGCCCTCCCGAACCCTGGGACGGGGTGCGCGAAGCCACCGCGTTCCGCACCCAGGCGCCGCAATCGCGCGTCGGCTTTCCGACGCGGCCGGAGCTGGCCGAACTCTGGGGGCCACTCGACTCCTCCCCGGAGAGCGAGGACTGCCTGGCGCTGAATGTCTGGACCCCCGCGCCCGGCGCGGGCGCGCGGCCGGTGATGGTGTGGTTCCACGGCGGCGCCTTCGCGTTCGGCTCGTCCAACCAGATCCGGCTGCGCGGCTCGCGCCTGTGCCGGCGCGATGTCGTGGTGGTGACGGTGAACCAGCGGCTGAACATCTTCGGCCATCTGGATCTCTCGGAAATCGGGGGACCGGACTTCGCCCGGTCGGGCAACGCTGGCACCCTCGACATGATCGCGGCATTGGAATGGGTGCGCGACAACATCGCGGCCTTTGGCGGCGATCCCGGCAATGTCACGATTTTCGGCGAATCCGGCGGCGGCGGGAAGGTCAGCACCCTGCTCGCGATGCCCCGCGCGCGCGGGCTGTTCCACAAGGCGATCATCCAGAGCGGCGCGGCGATCCGGCTGCGCGAGCGCGACCGCGCGACGCGGCTGGCCGAGGCGGTGCTCGCCACGCTGCGGATCGAGCGGACCGAGCTGCACCGGCTGCGCGAGCTGCCGATGCGCCAGCTCCTCGCCGCGATCGAGCCGGCGCAGCGCGCGGTCGGCGCCTCGCCCTGGCCGCTGTTTGACCGCTATCCGTTCGGACCGACGATGGATGGGCCGGGCGAGAACAGCCTGGTGCCCCGGCACCCGTTCCATCCCGACGCGCCCGCCCTCTCGGCCGACATCCCGCTGATCATCGGGGATACCGCCGACGAGGCGACAAGCTTCCTCGCCCATGACGACGCGGTGTGGCATCGCGCGTTGACCGAGGCGGAGATGGTCGCGCGCATCCGCCCCCTGGCCGGCCCGCACGCCGAGCGCGTGGCGGCGATCTATAGGCGGCGTCTGCCCCGCGCGAGCCCGGCCGAGCGGCTGACGGCGACCCTGACCGACGCCAATTTCCGGCTGCGCTCCTTGCTCGCCGCTGAGCGCAAGGCGCGGGGCAGCGCGCCGGTGTGGATGTACTCATTCGCGTGGCGCACGCCGGTCTTCGGCGGAATGCTAGGCGCCCCGCACGCGTTGGATGTGCCCTTCACCTTCGACACGATCGACCTCACCAACGCCACCGACCGGAGCCCGCAGGCGCATCGCCTGGCGGAAATCATGTCCGGCGCCTGGGCGCAGTTCGCGCGCACCGGGCGCCCGGCGCACGAGGGGATGCCCGACTGGCCGGCTTACGACGCGGACAGACGCGCGACGATGATGCTGGACGCGCCGTGCCGGATAGAGAACGACCCCGGCGCGGAGACGCGACGTTTGTGGGAGGAGATCGCGAGGCCGCGGTGACGTGCCGCCCCACAGCAACACGCGGGAGGAATCAACATGCTGTCACGCAGGCAAGGGCTGAGGCTCGCCGCCACACTCGGCGCCGCCGCCAAGTTCGGTGCCGCCGCGCCGTCACGGGCCGCCGGAGCGGCCACGGCCGAGGCGCCGACCGTCAAGACGCCGGTGGCCTTCGAGGTGCCGCAAGGCGCCTGCGACTGCCACGTGCATGTCTTCGAGCCGGCGCGGTTTCCGTACTGGGCCGGGCGCGCCTATACGCCACCGCCCGCCACCGCCACGGAGCTGCTCGCCTTCGAGCACGCACTGCACATGGACCGGGTCGTGATCGTGACGCCCAGCGTCTATGGCACGGACAACGCCGCCACGCTGGACGGAATGCGCCAGCTCGGCCCCCAACGGGCACGCGGCGTCGCCGTGATCGGCGAGGCGACGAGCCCGGCGGAACTGGACGCCCTGGCGCGGGCTGGCATCCGTGGCGTTCGCGTCAACCTTGAGCAGGCCGGCGTCTTCGACCCCGAGGCCTCGGCCAAGCGGCTGGACGCGACCGCGCGGCAGATCGCCGGGCGGCCCTGGCACCTGCAAATCTACTCACGGCTGTCGGTCATCGCCCCTTTGAAGGCCCAATTGGCTTCGCTGCCGGTTCCGGTCGTGCTCGACCACTTCGCCGGCGCGCGGGCGGCGCTCGGCCCGCAACAGCCGGGCTTCGACGCGGTGCTCGACCTCGTGCGGTCGGGCAAGGCCTACGTGAAGCTTTCTGGCGCCTATCGCGCCTCGGACAAGGCGCCCGACTACCCCGACGTGGCGCCGCTCGCGCGGGCGCTCATTTCGGCCAATCCGGACCGGCTGGTGTGGGGCAGCGACTGGCCGCACCCCGACGCGGCGGCCGTGCCGGGCCGCAAGCCCACCGACATCGCCCCGGCGCTGCCGATCGACGACGGGCGCGTGCTGAACCTGCTCGCGGAATGGGCGCCCGACCCGGCGATCCGCGCGCGCATCCTGGTCGAAAACCCGGCACGGCTCTACGGGTTCTAGGGCGTTCCCAGGCTGACTGGCCTGCGCGCCGCCGTCGCCCCCTCAAGGCTCGATCAGGACGCCCGGATTCATGATCGCGTGCGGATCAAGCGTCCTCTTCGCGGCCCGCAGGGCTTCGCCGAACAGCGTCGGACGCTCGCGATCGTACCAGGGCCGGTGCTCGCGGCCGACGGCGTGGTGGTGTGTGATCGTGCCGCCGGCCTCGATCAGCGCGTCGCTCGCTGCCTTCTTGATGGCCCGCCACTGCGCGAGCAGCGCGCCGTGGCGGCCGAGCGCGTGGAAGGTGAAATAGGGCGCCGGCCCGTCGGGATAGACATGGGTGAACCGGCACGTCACCTGACCGGGCTTTCCCGTGACATCGCGGATCGCCTGCTCGGTGGCTTGCGCCACGGCCGCATGAAACGCCTCGAACCGGTCCCAGGTGATGGCCGTCTCGAACGTGTCGGTGATGATGGCACGCGGCACCATCCGCTCCCGCGCATACGGCATCCGGATGAAAGCGGTGCGCCACCGCTCGGCCGAGCCGCCACGACGGTCCTCGCCGCCCTCCCCGCTCTCCAGCGTGCCGCCATGGTCGGCGCAGCATTCCAGCGCGCGACGCATCCAGGCATCCAGCTCGTGGTCCGCCGATTCGAACGCGAGCACCATGATCGCGGCGCGTCCGTCCCCCGCCCCGGTGTTGCGCGCCTCCATGGGGTCTAGGATGCGGCAGTTGGAGGGGTAGAGGCCCGCCTGGCTGATCGCGCGCAGGGCGTGCGCCGCGGTGTAGAAGTCCTTGAACAGCACGGACCCGCCGGCCCGGAATTTTGGGCGGTCTAGCACGCGCATCCAGGCTTGCGTGAGAACCCCGAGAATCCCCTCCGAGCCGATGAACAGCCGCTCGGGGCTCGGCCCCGCGCCAGATCCCGGAAGCCGGCGCGTTTCCACCACCCCCGCAGGGGTGACGAGGCGAAGGTTCTCGACGAAATCATCGATGTGCGTATAGAGGCTGGCGAAGTGTCCGCCGGAGCGCGTGACGATCCAGCCACCCAGCGTCGAGTACTCGTAGCTTTGCGGAAAATGCCGCAAGGTCAGGCCGTGCGGCTTGAGCTGGGCCTCCAGCGCGGGGCCGAAGACGCCGCCCTGGATGAGCGCGGCACGGGACGCGCGGTCCACCTCCAGCACCTTGTCCATCGCGCGCAGGTCGAGCGTGACGAGGGGCCGTTCGCGCGCGGCCTCGACCGTGACGCCGCCCACCACCGAGCTGCCGCCCCCGAAGGGAACCAGCATGGCCCCCGCGCCCGCGGCCCAATCCATCAGGTCGGCAACGTCCTGCTCGTGCCGGGGATAGGCGACCACATCGGGCGCGCTGGCGTAGTCGTTGAGCATTCCCAGGACGGTGTCCTGGTAGGATTTCCCGAACGCATGGGCGGCGCGGTCATAGCGTTCGGCCGAGCAGATGCCGGCCAGCGCCGTGGGCGGAGAGAGTCGCGGCGCGCGGAGCGCCACGGCGTCCAGGTCTGGCACCGGGACGGAGGTGAACTCCTCGACGCCGAACAGGTCACGGTACGTCCCAAGGGCGAACGCCTCCTCCTCCGGGGTCATCGCCTCGCCCTCGCGGCCCCACCCGAAATACTTGAGCCGTCGTGCGGTCATCATTCCCTCCTGGCCCTGGCCTCCGCAGTGGACGGCCAAGGCCGGCCCAGGTCAACGATCGCCCAATGGACCATGGTGGGGCGGCCGGGCATTCCTCTCGGGAAACAACTCGCCGAGCCCCGCCTCCGTCGCCGCGCACCGCCCCCGCTCGGTGATGAGCCCGCTCACCAGCCGCGCCGGGGTCACGTCGAAGGCGGGGTTGGCGGCCGGGCTGCCTTCGGCGGCAACACGCAGTGTCGTGATCGTGCCATCGGGCGCGCGGCCGGTGATGTCCGTGACCTCGGCCTGAGCGCGCTCCTCGATGGGAATATCCGCAAGTCCGTCCGCCAGGGTCCAGTCGATGGTCGAGGAGGGCACGGCCACCCAGAACGGAACGTTGTTGTCGCGCGCGGCAAGTGCCTTGAGATATGTGCCGATCTTGTTCGCCGCGTCGCCCGCGCGCGTCACGCGGTCCGCACCCACGATCGCCAGATCAACTTGACCGCGCTGCATCAGATGCCCGCCGGCATTGTCGGCGATCACCGTATGCGTCACGCCATGCTTGCCCAATTCGAACGCGGTCAGCGCGGCCCCCTGGTTGCGCGGGCGCGTCTCGTCCACCCAGACATGCAGCGGAATCCCCGCCTCGTGCGCCTTGTAGATCGGGGCCAGCGCGGTGCCCCAATCGACCGTCGCCAGCCACCCGGCGTTGCAATGCGTGAGCACATTGACCGGCCCATCGGGCTTGCGCCGGGCGACCGCCTCGATCAGGGGCAGGCCGTGCCGCCCGATCGCCTCGTTGCACGCGGCGTCCTCGTCGGCGATCGACGCCGCTTCGGCATAGGCGGCGGCGGCGCGGGCGGGGGGTTCGGTGTTGCGCAGACGGGTCAGCATCCGCTCCAACGCCCAGCGCAGATTGACCGCCGTGGGGCGAGTCGCGGCCAGCGTCTCGGCGGCGCGCTCCATCGCGTCCGTGGAGGGGTCGGCGCGCAGCGCCAGGCAGAGGCCATAGGCGGCGGTGGCGCCGATCAGCGGGGCGCCGCGCACCTGCATGGCGCGGATCGCCTGCGCCGCCTGATCAAGCGTCGTAAGCCGCGCGATGTCCAGCGCCCACGGCAAGCGCGTCTGGTCGATGATCCGCACCGACCAGCCATCGGCGGGATCAATCCATATCGAGCGGTACGCGGTGCCGTCGATCCTCATGGCGCCTCTAGATGCGCTGATGCAGCACGCAAACCAGCGTGAACAGCCGCCGGGCGGTGTCGAAGTCAATCGCGACCTTGCCGGCCAGACGCTCGCGCAACAAGGCCGCGCCCTCGTTGTGCAGTCCGCGCCGACCCATGTCGATCGCCTGGATGCGCGCCTCGCGCCCTTCATGCACCGCCTGCAAGTGGCTCTCGACCAGGATTTGATAGTCCTTGATGAGGCCGCGGAACGGACCCAGCGCCAGCGCCACCACGGCCAAGGGCGTGTCATCGGCGCGGCGGATGTCGAGGACCAGCCGCCCTTCCTGGATCGACAGATGCAGCACGTACGGCCCGTGCGTGGGCCGCTGCTTCGCCGTCAGTGGCGCGAAGTGGTTCTCGGCCGCGAGATCCTCGACGGCCTGCGCACGGTCAGCCTCCTGCAAGGGCGAGAGGCGCGTCAGGGCCTCGCCTTCCAGCACCACGCGCGCGAGGCGCGCGTCGCCCGACGGGGCAGCCCCCGCGCCGGCTGGACAAGGCGCCGTCATGCGGCCGGATCGGGTTGCTTGAGCATCCCAAGCGAGACCATGGCGCCCAGCACCCCGCCTTTGATCGGGCGCAGCAAGGCCACGCACAGGATCGCGGTGAGCGGCAGGAAGATGGCCGCCACTTCCCAATCCGGCGGGTTCTGCGCGCGCTCTAGGAGCAGCATCGACGGCACCACGATATGGCCCACGACGAGGATCGTGAAATAGGGCGGCGCGTCGTCGGCGCGCGCCGAGCCAAGCGGGGCGGCGCAGGCGGGGCAGGTGGGAACGATCTTCAGAAATCCCCTGAATGCGCGCGCCTCGCCGCAGGCCGGGCAGTGGCCGAACAGGCCGCGCGCGATAGCGGGGAGAAGCGGCGGCACCGGCCAGGCAGGCTGCGCGGCAGAGCGATTGGGCTGCCAGACGGTCAGGGCCATGCGGGACTATCCTATCGTTAAGAGGCGGCAGCCGGGCATAGCGCGGCCGGGAGCAGCCTGCCATATCGGCACGCGGGAGCAGCGGCGCCAGTGCCGGGAGAATAGCGCATGGCACATATCCCTCTCGTCAAGCCTCGGGTGCCGCCAAGCGCAGCAGCAGCACCACGAGCTCCCCTTCCTCCACCGCCATCGCCGCCTGCGCCAGGGTGAACCATTCGCGCTTGCGCTGCTCCCGCTCGGGCCAGTCATCCAGCATCCGGTCCACCCGCATCGGAAACACGTCCACCTTGCAGTCGATCACGCGCTCTTTCGGAAGGCGCTTCGGATAGTGATAGGAGCCCACGGGTCGTGCGGCGACTTCCCCGACCAGCCCCGCCTCCTCGAATGCCTCCTTGGCGGCGAGTTCCGGCCCGGTGAGCCCCTTTTCGGCCCATCCCTTGGGCAACACCCAGCGGCCAGTCTCCCGGCTCGTCACCAGCATGACCCTCGTTTCGCCCTCTACTCGGGCGATAGGCAGGGCGGCGAATTGGCGGCCGCGCTTGCCCGCGTGCTTGCGCGGCATGTCCTCTCCTCACCCCTCCGGACGCAGCCGGGTTGGGAGAAGCTCGCCCTGGCTCTTGAGAACCGGATAGGCCGCCGCCTCAACCAGGTGCGCGTTCACGCGCTTGAGATCCCGCACCACGTCAAGGTGCAGGCTACTGGTCTCCGTGGTCTCGATCCGCCCCTCCCGCAGCCGTGCGAAATGCGCCTGCGTCGCGGCTGCCTCCAGACCGCGGAACGCCTCCTTCTCACTGGCCAGCAGGCGCGCCGCCCTGGGATCCTCGGTCATGAACACCGAAGCGGCGGTGCGCAAATTCGACGTGAGCCGCTCCATCATTGCGAGCAGTTCCGCCTGGCCCTCTCTCGAAAATGCGAGGCCGCGCTTCAGCCGCTTGGACGCAAGCGCCGCCAGGCTCCGATCCACCACGTCGCCCGCGTGCTCCAGGCTGGTCGCGAAGGCCAACACCTGCTCCAACCGGCGGTGGTCCGTCTCCGTCATCGCCTCCGGGTCGAGCGAGACGAGGTACGCCTTGATCGCCGCGTTCAGCTTGTCGAGCACATCGTCAAGGCGCCTGGTTTCCGCGATGCGCTTGCGGTCATCCCGCTCGAAGGAGTCGCGCACGCCTTGCAGCATGGCCTCCAGCACGTCGGCCAGGCGCAGCGCCTCACGCGCGGCGGCGCCAATGGCCACGGCCGGCACCTCGGCCGCCGCCTTGTCCAGGTACATCGGCCGCGACGGGTCCGCCTGGTCGAACCGGGCCGGGAGCAGGCGCCGCAGCAGCGCGGCATACGGCCGCAGGAACGGGAAGAACAGGGCGGCGAGCAGCAGATTGAAGGCCGTGTGAAAGTCCGCCACGGCACGCGCCGCGTCGGGCTCGACCGCCCTCATCAGAGGCGTGAGGTAGGGGATGGCCAGCAGCGCCACGCCGCAGCCCACAAGCCGGTTGAGCAGGTTGCCGAGCGGCAGGCGCTTGGCCGCCGGATCGTCGCCTGTCGCGCCCTCCAGAACCGGGTTGATCGCGGTGCCCAGGTTGGCGCCGAGCACCAGGACGAAGGCCGCCTCGGGCGAGGCGACGCCCTTGGCGGCCAGGGACATGACCAGCAGCACCACGGCCACGCTGGAGTGCGCGGCCCACGTCAGGGCCGCCGCGAGCAGCAGGGCGACCAGAGGTTCCGCCGAGATCGCGCCCAGAGCCGAGCGCAGCGCGGGCGCGTTCTCGTAGGGGGTGATCGCCTCCACGAGCTGGTGCAGCGCCATCAGCATCAGGCCGAGGCCGACGGCTACACGGCCGAGGTCGCGGGCGCGCGTGACGCTCCGCCGGAACAGGAGGAAACCGACCACGATCAGCGCCGGGGCCACCCGAGAGACGTCGAAGGACAGAACCTGCACGATGAGCGTGGTGCCGACATTTGCGCCCAGCATGACGGCGAGGGCGGGGACAAGGTCCACCACGCCTCCAGCGGCAAGGCCAGTCACCATGAGTCCCGTCGCGGTGCTGCTCTGAAGGATGGCGGTCACCCCGAGCCCGGCGAGGAGAGCCCGGAGAGGGGTGCGCAGCGCCGAGGCCAGCAGCAGCCGGAGCTTGGGTCCAAAAGCGCGCTGCACTCCGGTCTGGACCATGCGCACGCCCCAGAGCAGCAACGCCACCGCGCCCGCGAGGTCGATCAGTGTTAAGGAGGGATTCATGATGGCTTATCTCCTCCACCGTGGGCACTAGGATGCTGGACAGCTCCACCCCAACCCGATTCAGCGCGCCTTGGCGTCGTCCCGACTGAGCCCGAATGGGGTGCCGGATGTTTTACAATCCACGGCTGGCCCGGTACCACGAAGACCAGTCCGGAACGCAGATAGGCCCTCGCACGTATCCGCCATAGATCTCCCGGCCCGGACGGCTGAACCAAGCACATCAACGGTGCTCCATGCCCTTGCGCTTCTTCCGCGCCCTCATGCCCCGGAACGAGGGTTTCATCGAACGCTTCTGCCAGCATTCCGGGCTGATCGTGCCCGCCGCCAAGGCCTTCCGCGCCCTGATGTCCGAGGATGGGCAGGCGGAGGCCCACGCGGCCGAGATCAGCCGGCTTGAGGATGAGGCGGACGCGATCACGCGGGCGACGGTCCAGGCCATCCACCGCACCTTCATCACCCCGTTCGACCGTTCGCAGATCCTCGATCTCATCACCGCGCTCGACGACACGATCGACCTGATGAAGGACACGAGCCGGCGGATGCTGCGCTACGGCGTCGCCTTCACCCCGGAGATGCGGGGCATGGCGGATTGCGCGGTGCGGGCGGCTGCCGAAATCCGGGACGCCATGCCGCATCTGGGCTCGATCGGCCGCAGCACCGAGCGTCTGGGGGCGATGTCGGTCGCGGTCCGCCGGATCGAGGGAGAGGCGGACGAGCTACTGGATCGTGGGCTGAAGGCACTGTTCCAGGGCGATACCTCGGCGGGCCACAAGCTGACCGTGGAGAAGGTCTATGACCTGATCGAGGCGGTGGTGGACCGTTGCGAGGACGTGGTGGACGTGATCGACGGCATCGTCGTCGAGCAGGTTTAGGGTGCCCGCATGAGCGGCACACTGGTCGGCACGCCGGTGCTGGTCGGGCTGATCGCGGTCGCGCTGCTGTTCGACTTCCTCAACGGCCTGCATGACAGCGCCAACTCGATCGCCACCGTGGTCTCGACGCGGGTACTACGCCCTCTTACCGCCGTGTTCTGGGCCGCGTTCTTCAACTTCATCGCTTTCACGGTGTTCGGCCTGCATGTCGCCAACACGATGAGCAACGGGGTGGTGGACGCGGGGATCGTGACCCCGGCGGTGGTGTTCGGCGCGCTGGCCGGCGCGATCACCTGGAACGTCCTGACCTGGCGGCTTGGCATCCCGTCCAGCAGCAGTCATGCGCTCATCGGAGGCCTTGTCGGCGCCGGAGTGGCCAAGGCCGGGTTCGGCGCGGTGGTCTGGCGCGGGCTCGGCCCGATCATTTCCGCCATCGTGCTCTCGCCGCTGGTGGGTTTCCTGCTCGCCCTCGCGCTCGTGCTCGTGGTGTCCTGGCTTTCGGTCCGTTCCATGCCGTTCGCGGTGGACCGGCGCTTCCGCGTGCTCCAGTTCGTGTCCTCCGCGCTGCTAAGTCTCGGCCATGGCGGCAACGACGCGCAGAAGACCATGGGCATCATCACCGTGCTGCTCTATTCGCAAGGCCTGCTCCACGGCGGGTTCCATGTCCCGTTCTGGGTGGTGCTGAGCTGCCAGGCCGCGATGGCGCTCGGCACCCTGTGCGGCGGCTGGCGGATCGTGCGGACCATGGGATCGCGGATCACGCACCTGATGCCGACGCAGGGATTCTGCGCCGAAACCGGCGGCGCCCTGGCGCTGTTCGGCGCGACGTGGCTTGGCGTGCCCGTGTCCACGACGCACACGATCACCGGCTCCATCATCGGAGTCGGCGCGGCGCGGCGCGTCTCAGCCGTGCGCTGGGGGGTCGCGCGGGGCATTGTCGTGGCGTGGGGAATCACCTTGCCCGCGTCGGCGGCGGTTGGCGCGGCGTGCTACTGGATCGCGGCGCACCTTGCTGAATAGCATTTAATTTACATTTGTAACTGCTGAGGTTAGGCCTTTGCGCTCACATCCCGGATAGGCAGCCGCATGTGACTTGAAAGGCGCGGCTGCCATCACCGGGTTTAGAGCGCGGCAAAAAGGAGTCCGTGACCATGCGCACAGCTTTCCTGACAGCGGCCCTTCTTATGGGGGCCGCAGGCCCAGTTCTTGCGCAGCCCCCAGCGCCACCTCCAGGACCACCAGGCCATGGCGGCCCTGGGGAAATGCAGCCCGGAATGAGCATGAGGGGCGGCGAGGAAGGCGGCCCGATGCGATTCATGAACGCCGAGCGGATGGGCTTCATGATGGGCGCGATACGCGAACTGGCCTCGGGTACGTTCTTCCGCTTCAAGCGGGGCGATGACGAGGTGGACATCCATTGTCCATCAACGGTGGCACTGCAAAGCTGCGTCGGCGCCGCGACCGACTTGCTGGGCAGTCTGCG
This sequence comes from Acetobacteraceae bacterium, assembly GCA_035252035.1. Classification (GTDB taxonomy): domain Bacteria; phylum Pseudomonadota; class Alphaproteobacteria; order Acetobacterales; family Acetobacteraceae; genus DATFDN01. Next base: position 15,691 of record DATFDN010000203.1, read on the forward strand.
CCGGAATGCATCGGGCGGCGGCGGTGGCGGTTCGAGCTCGAGTCAGCCTGGCGGGGGATCGTCGCAGCAGCAGTAGGGATTTAGTTTCTAAGGAAACTTATCCCAACCTGCGTCGATAATCGCTAAAGTTGTAGGGCGGGATAGCGCGCCGCGTCCCGCCTTACTCGTTCTATGTCGCTTGTGCCTTTGCCCGAGGATGGTAGCGGCGGGCGGATTTGAACCACCGACCAAGGGATTATGATTCCCCTGCTCTACCGCTGAGCTACGCCGCCATCCCATCGTCGGGCTGCGCAGATAGCGCCGCTGGCGGGGCAGCGTCAACCGGCCGCGTGGCGTCTGTCCGGGAGATAATCCAACCGCCGCCCAGCACCCGTTCGCCATCATAGAATACGCAAGCCTGGCCTGGCGCCGGCAAGGCGGGGCGGTCCAGCCAGACCTCCGCCGCATCCCCGCGCGGCATGACCGTCGCCGGTTGCGGCGCCTCGCGGGCGCGGAGCTTGACCGCGCAGCGCAGCCCAGCGCCGGGCGAGACGCCAAGCCAGTTCACGTCGCGGAGCCGCACCTCCCGCGTGCCGGACGAGCGCGGGCCGACCACCACC
>DATFDN010000204.1:0-5854 GCA_035252035.1 Acetobacteraceae bacterium
CGCGTGATCGTGCGGGAAAAGCTCTCCAGCCGCGCCAAGACTAGGACAGGGTCTCTGCCCGGCGCCCCGGAGCGCATCGTCGTCATTGGCGGCGGCGCGGCCGGCTTTGCCGCTGCCGAGCGGCTGCGGCGCGAGGGGTACTCGGGCGCCCTGACAATGGTAAGTGATGACGCGGACGCGCCTTATGACCGGCCCAACTTGTCGAAGGACTACCTGGCTGGCGAGGTGCAAGAGGATCAGCTACCCCTGCGCCCGGCTTCCTTCTACGCCGAGGCCGGGGTCGAGCTTCGGCTGGGCACGCCCGTTACGCGCCTCGACCCGCCTGCCCATCGTCTCGCACTGGCGGATGGCACCGAGCTGGCTTTCGACCGATTACTGATCGCCACGGGCGCGGAACCGGTTCGCCCGCCGATCCCAGGCGCGGACGCGGCGGGGGTGCTGCTGCTGCGCTCCTTCCGTGACTGCCAGGCAATCATCACCCGCATTGGCGATGCCCGCCACGTGGTCATCATCGGGGCCAGCTTCATCGGGCTAGAGGTCGCGGCGTCATTGCGCCAGCGTGGGCTGGAGGTGCGGGTCGTCGCGCCGGAGCGCCAGCCCCTCGAAGCGGCCTTGGGGCCAAAACTCGGCGCACGCGTGCGCAGCACGCATGAAAACAAAGGCGTTGTGTTCCATCTCGGGACACAAGTCGCCGCTGTCTCGCCTGAGCAGGTGCAACTCAAGGACGGAACGACCCTGGCCGCCGATCTCGTGGTGCTCGGTACCGGCGTGAGGCCCCGCGTCGCGCTCGCCGAGGCGGCGGGGTTGCCGGTTGACAACGGCGTGCTGGTGGATGGGTGTTTGGAGACTCCCGTCCCTGGCATCTTCGCCGCTGGCGACGTGGCGCGCTGGCCCGACCCGCATAGCGGAGAACGCATCCGCGTGGAGCATTGGGTCGTGGCGGAGCGGATGGGGCAAACGGCGGCGCTGAACATGCTTGGCCGGAGGCAGCCCTTCGATGCTGTGCCGTTCTTCTGGAGCCAGCACTACCACGATCTCATCATCAACTATTTGGGTCACGCGAAGGGTTCGGATGAGGCTGAATTGGATGGCGATGTCGCGGCCGGAAAGGCGTTGCTGCGCTATCGCCGCAATGGACGCGTCCTCGCCGTCGCCACGGTGGACCGGGATCTTGACAACTTACGGGCCGAGGTGGCGATGGAACAGGCGGCCGCTGGGCAGTAGAACGTTGTTGAGTTGCATTGAAGCACCCAAATCCGGACGCCCCTGACCGCGACGGAGGGCTCGCATGGACTTCGCGCTCACCCCCGACCAGCAGCAGATCCGCGAGCAGATCCTCCGGCTCTGCGCCCGCTTCCCCGACGCCTACTGGCTGGAACGCGACCGCGCCGCCGCCTTCCCCCGCGAGTTCCACGCGGCCATGGCCGAGGCGGCCTGGCTCGGCATCGCCATGCCGGAGCAGTACGGCGGCGCTGGGCTCGGCGTCACCGAGGCGGCACTGATGATGCAGGCGGTGGCGGAGTCCGGGGCCGCGATGTCGGGCGCCTCCGCCGTCCATATCAACATCTTCGGCCTGCACCCAGTGGTGGTGCATGGGACCGAGGCGCAGAAGGCCCGGATGCTGCCGCCGCTGATCCAGGGCCGGGACATCGCCTGCTTCGGCGTGACCGAGCCCAATGCCGGCCTCAACACGACCGAGATCAGCACCCGCGCCGACAAGCGCGGCGACCGCTACATCATCACCGGGCAGAAGATCTGGACCTCCACCGCGCAGGAGGCGAACAAGATCCTGCTGCTCGCGCGCACCACGCCGCTCGATCAGGTCAAGCGGCGCTCGCACGGGCTGACCCTGTTCTACACCACGCTCGACAAGACCCGCGCCGAGGTGCGGCTGATCCACAAGATGGGCCGGCACGCCGTCGATTCGAACATGGTCTTCTTCGAGGGGATGGAAGTCCCAGAGGAGGACCGCATCGGCGAAGAGGGGGAGGGATTCCGCGCCATCCTGCACGGGCTCAACCCCGAGCGCATCCTGGTCGCGGCCGAGGCGATCGGCATTGGCCGCCTGGCGCTGGGCCGCGCCGCCGCCTATGCCCGCGAGCGGGTCGTGTTCGGCCGCCCGATTGGCCAAAACCAGGGGATCCAGCATCCGCTCGCGCGCAACTGGGCGGAGCTGGAGGCGGCGCACCTTCTGATGCTCAAGGCGGCCTGGCTCTACGACACTGGGCAGGAGTGCGGGGCAGAGGCGAACGCCGCCAAGTACCTGGCCGCCGAGGCCGGATACCGCGCCTGCGAGCAGGCGGTCATGACCCATGGCGGGATGGGCTACGCCCAGGAATACCACGTCGAGCGCTACTTGCGGGAGGCGATGATCCCCCGCATCGCGCCGATCAGCCCGCAACTCGTGCTGAGCTACCTCGCCGAGCGAGTTCTTGGGCTGCCCAAGTCCTACTGACCCTCGTCAGGCTGCGGGCCGCGCAGCCGCGCCAACAGCACCGGGGAGCGGATCGCCGGCTTGTTCCCCTTGATCCAGCCCTGGATGTCCGGCACCGGCAAGCCGACGCCTCCCGCGATCCACAGCAGCACGCCGATCACTGTGAATCCCACCGTGATCCAGAGCGTGATCCCAGCCGCCTCACGCACGCCTGGCCAGTCGAGCGGCGGCTTGTGCGAGCCCTCCCGCGCGATCCTCGCGATCACCGGGGCGATGATGTAGTCGGCGAGCGAGCGCACCAGCTCCACCAGCGCGAAGACCCGGCCGATGATCTTCGAGGGCAAGGGGAAGCCGGCAAGATAGAGCCCTGGCGACACCGTGGCTCCGGCGCCAAGCCCAAGCAGCCCGGCGGCCGACAGGGTACGCGCCGGCTGACCCTCGGGGCCGAGGGTCATGATGAGCGCGCCGCCTCCGATCAGGCATAGCATCCCGCCAAGGACGAGGAACGGCAGATACCGGGTCTTCAACAGCAGCCCCAGCATCACGGCGGTGACGCACACCGCGACCGCCAAGGGCCAGAACAAAATGCCGGTCTCGACCGGGGGGCGATGGGCGACTTCCATCTGCAATCGCTCCCCTAGTTCAAGGAAGGCGACGAAGGCCCCGCCGGCGATCATCGCCATCAGCGTGCCAACTAGGGAAGCTGTGGTCCACATTGGCTTGACCGGCGAAAGCGGCTCCTCCTGGTGGTACTCGACCAGGATCAGCAGGACGAAGCTGGCGAGACCGAGGCTGAGCGGGACGGCGAAGCGGAACGCGGCGAAGCCATGCGTCGCAAGCTCGCCCGCGGCCCAGAACGGCAGGACCACGGCACCGAACCCGAATATTATGGCCCATGGATCGAACCGCACGCCGGGATTGGTCGGGGGGGTGGGCGGAAGTGTGAACAGCGCAAGCAAAAGGTTCAGCGCGGCAATTGCGCCTAGGCCGCCGAAGAACCATCGCCAATGGTGCCCGGCGGCAACCCAGCCGCCGATCAGCGGGCCGATGCACACGGCGCCAAAGAAGCCGAGATTGATGAAGACGACGGTGGTGGGCAGCTTGTCGGGGGGAAATTTCTGGATCACTGGAGGCAAGGCGATGACGAGAAGCAGTCCCGTCGCCAGGCCAGCCAGGATCCGTCCAGCGCCGAAGGCGACGATTCCGTGCCCCGCCGCCGAGGCGACACAGCCCAGCACGAACAGCGCCTCGCAGGCGAAGAACAGCGGGCGTTGGCTGAACCGCTGCACGAGATCGCCTCCGACCAGGGCGCCGAACGCGTAGCCTGCGGTGGAAATCCCGGCCACGATCGCCACCGCCCTCTGCCCCACATGCAGATCCCCCTCCACCTGGCGGCTGAAGAGCGTGTAGGCGGTCGTCACGACGATGAAGGGGACGAGCGAGACGATGGCATTGGCCAGGGTCACGGGATAGGTGCCCTCGAACGGGCGCGGGAACCAGGTTTTCGGCGGCGGCTCAGGTTGGCGGCGATCACCGGGGGCTTCGGTGCGCGCAAGCGCATAGGTGCTTGCGAGCATAAGCAGCGGCGTGACAGCGAGCGCCACGGTCCGGGCACGCCGGAGCAGGCCCCGCCGATGCTTGGAACGGGTTTTCCTCATGTCCGCAAAATGTGTCGGCCCGCCCCGATTGCACGGTCAGCGGTCCCTGGATGCGGATTTGTTATCGAACCTTTGGCGAATTCGGGCCGTTCACCGGGTGTGAGACTAGACGGACGAAACGCAATGCCGACACTTCTAAGAGAGTTTCTCGCATGGTTGCAGCAGCGTCTCGGCCGCCCGATCCCCGTGCCCGTCCCGGTGCGCGTTCGCGGGCGCGGCTAGACTTGCTGCATCCCCGCCTCATCGAAGACATCATAGGCGAGCCGGACAAGCCGTTCGGCCGCTCCTTTGAAACCGGCGCGCTCTGCCTCCTTGGCGAGAGCGATAAGGCGATCGGACAAGGTCAATTCCGTCATTGGCTCCTTCGCGGGCTCGACGGAGCGGATCCGATTGATATGCAGCATAACTGTCTTTCCGAGACGATCGGGCGTGAGCGCAAGAGTGCGATGATAAGTCCTACAAAAAAGTTAACGATCAGCCACCCAGTCGGAGAACCACTTCAGGGCGAGAAGGCGCAGCTCTGAGGCGAGAGGCCGGAGGACCGTGCGTCCGGCATCCACCTCCGCGACCAGCGCCGAGACCGTCTGGCCACGCGCGGCGGCGATCTGGCCGAGCGCCGACCAGAATTCCGGCTCCAGGGCAACGCTGGTCCGATGGCCAGCCAGGGAAAAGCTGCGTTTGACCAGCCCCGCCGATGGCTGGGCGCGCGCGTTGCGCTCAGCCATGCATCGATCCGGTGCTTTCCGCCAGGCGTGCCACCGCCCAGGCAGCGGCTTCGGCAACCACCGGGTTCGAATCGCCTGTCAGGCGCTCGGCGGCCGGCCGCAGCGCGGGATCGGCGGAATTGCCGATCGCGATGAGCACATTGCGCACGAAACGGTCCCGCCCGATCCGCTTGACTGGCGACGCGGCGAACCGGATGCGGAAACCGGCGTCGTCCAAGGCGGCGAGCTCGGCAAGAGGCGGCGCCGTCAGCTCGGGGCGAGCGCGCAGCTTCGCATGGGCACGGGCATCCCGTGCGAAGCGGTTCCACGGGCAGGCCGCGAGGCAATCATCGCAACCATAGATGCGGTTGCCCATCAACGGGCGTAGCGCGTGTGGGATCGGGCCGGCGTGCTCGATGGTCAAATAGGAGATGCAGCGCGTCGCATCGAGGCGATAGGGAGCGGGAAAGGCGCTCGTCGGACAGGCTTTGATGCAGCGCGTGCAGGTGCCGCAGCGATCAGGGTGCGAGGCGTCGGATTCGATCCGGAGCGTCGTATACACCTCGCCCAGGAACAACCAGGAACCATGGCGGCGCGACACAAGATTCGTGTGCTTGCCCTGCCAACCGAGTCCCGCCTGTTGCGCCAACGGCTTTTCCATCACTGGCGCGGTGTCCACGAACACTTTCACCTCCGCGCCGAAGCGCGAGACGATGAACTGCGCGAGGTGCTTGAGCATTCCCTTGACGACATCATGATAGTCGCGCCCGCGCGCATAGACCGAGATGTTGCCGCGATCAGGCTCGGACAGCGCCGCCAGCGGATCGTCCTCGGGGGCGTAGGACAGGCCCAGCGCGATCACGCTCGCCGCCTCCGGCCAAAGCGCGCGCGGGTGGCTGCGCTGCTCCGCGCGGGCGGCAAGCCAGCCCATGTCGCCGTGCTGCCCGGCGGCGAGGAAGGCGGCGAGCCGCGCACGCGCCTCTGGCCCGAGTTCCGCGCGGCAGAAGCCCACCGCGTCGAAGCCGAGCGCGAGCGCCTTGTTGCGGATCAGGGAGGCG
>DATFDN010000205.1:0-7078 GCA_035252035.1 Acetobacteraceae bacterium
GGGGCGGAAGGTCTTCGACAGTGCCTGTGCCTCCTGCCACGGCCTGGACCAGGGCAAGGTCGGGCCACCGCTGCGCGGCGTGTTCGGCCGGCAGGCGGGCATGGCGCCCGGCTACGCCTACTCGGAGCCGCTCGCCCACGCCGGCTTGGCCTGGGACGCCGACACGCTCGACAAGTGGCTCTTGGGTCCGCAAGCCTTCATCCAGGGCACGCGGATGCCGATGGCCCTGCCCGATCCGCTGCGGCGGAGGAACGTAATCGCCTACCTGAAATCGCTGTCGCAGACGGCCGATGCGAAGCCGCACGGCGAGCCGTAGTCGCTCGCGCGCCAGCGCCAACGGTCCGTCCCGATGGATTCCGGTGCCCTCAACCTCCTGGACACCGCGCGCAGGCTCGGGCATCGTCCGAACGCTTGAGCACTTGGCTCCAATGATGCGGGAGGCAACCAATGGGCAAACTCGCCCTTGTCGCCGCTGTCGCGGCGTGTGCTGCGACCGGGATCGTGTCCGCCAAGGCTGATATCGTCCCGGTCTCTACGACAATTCAGGCCGCGGTGGATGCCGCCAAACCTGGTGACATCATATTCGTCCCCCCCGGAACGTACCGGGAGACAATAAGGGTCTTGAAGAACAACATAACCATTTTGGGGCCTGAAAGCGCGGTCATCGACGCAAGCGGCTTCGCGAACGGCATTCATGTCGGAGCCGATCTCTTCACCCCAGGCCCAAATCCGGTTTGTCCCGCGGTGGCGGTGAAGAATTTCACCATTGTCGGATTGACCGTGCGCAACGCGGGCCAGAATGGGATCTTCTTGAGCGGAGTCGATGGCTATATCATCGCCCGCGGCAAGTATATCGATAACGGCGACTATGCGACTTACCCAAGCTGCTCCACCAATGGGCAAATACTCTTCAACTATGCACAAGGCGGCGCGGACACCTGCCTTTACGTGGGCAATGATGTTGAAGTCAGCCTCACAGGGAACCAGGCCCTTGGCTGTACGGTCGGCATCCAGATCGTGAACTCCAGCAATGTTCTTGTGCGAGGAAATCTGCTAACAGGAAATACAACGGGGATTCTAGCCATTGTGGACCCCTTCAATCCGCGCACGGAAACAAGCGATGTCGCGATTGAGAACAACCTGGTCACGAAGAACAATCTTCCGAATACATCCACGGAAGCTGATATAGGCCGAATTCCGTCCGGGACGGGGATTCTGGATGTGGGCGGCGACCGGCTCACGATTCGCGCGAACACAGTGACCGGCAACAACACCTTCGGTGTGGCGATTACTGCGAACCCATTGGCTTCCCAGGACAAGCGTCTCGACCCAAATCCCAATGGGAACCAGGTCCGTTCGAACGTCGTCGTCGGGAACGGCGAGCAGCCGCTCCCCACATTGCCCGGCGCGGATCTGTTTTATGATGGCAGCGGCCAAGGCAATTGCTTCAGTGGGAACACGTTCGGCACGTCCGTCCCGCCGGCCATCGAGACGAGCTTCCCGTGCGGGCCGGTGGCGCCTCGGCACTGATCGGCGACGCAACGTGCGGCATTGTCGATTGAGACACTGCCCGCGCACGGATGGGCTTGCCCGACCGCGGGGGGCGGGGGTATAGGAGGGCGCATGGTCATGCAAGCCGGCCGCACGTGCGCCTGCCCCGACCGCGCCTCCGCGCGCGGCGTCTCGCCCCGTCTGTCCTCGCTCCTTCGACTTAGCCGCCCCTGAGCGGCGAGCCGGGGCCTGGACCGCGGCATCGCTCAGGGGAACCCCTGACACGCGGCGCGTTCAGACCGAAGGACCGAGACAATGAGCATCGAGCATCCCAGCTTCGGCAAGCTGGAAGACGACCGGATCATCATTTTCGACACGACTTTGCGCGACGGCGAGCAATCGCCCGGCTTCTCGATGAATCTCAACGAGAAGATCCGCATGGCCGAGGCGCTGACCGAGCTGGGCATCGACGTGATGGAGGCGGGCTTCCCGATCGCCTCGCCCGGCGACTTCGAGAGCGTGAAGGCCATTGCGGAGAGCATCGGCCAGCGCGACGACACGCCGGTGATCGCCGGGCTGGCGCGCTCGGGCCGCGAGGACATCCTGCGCGCCGCCGAGGCGGTACGCGCGGCCAAGCGCAAGCGCATCCACAGTTTCCTCAGCACCAGCCCGCTGCACATGAAGTACAAGCTCCGGATGGAGCCCGAGCAGGTCTTGCAGGCGGTCAGCGACAGCGTGACCCTGGCGCGCGACTTCACCGACGACGTGGAGTGGTCCGCCGAGGACGGCACGCGCACCGAGCCCGACTTCCTCTGCCGCTGCGTCGAGGCGGCCATCAAGGCAGGCGCGACGACGATCAACGTGCCCGACACGGTGGGTTACGCGCTGCCCGAGGACATGGTACGCATCTTCACCATGCTGCGGGAGCGCGTGCCGGGCGCGGACAAGGTCGTCCTGTCCACGCACAACCACAACGACCTTGGCCTCGCGGTCGCCAACACCCTGGCCGCGATCAGCGCGGGCGTGCGCCAGATCGAGTCCACGATCAATGGGATCGGCGAGCGCGCGGGCAACGCCTCGCTGGAAGAGGCGGTCATGGCGATCCGCACCCGCAACGACCGCGTGCCGTTCAAGAACAACGTCAAGGCGCGGAACCTGCTGAGGGTCTCCAAGCTGCTGTCCACCATCACCGGCTTCGACGTGCAGCCGAACAAGGCGATCGTCGGCCGCAACGCCTTTGCCCACGAGGCGGGCATCCATCAGGACGGCGTGCTGAAGAACGCGGCGACCTACGAGATCATGACGCCCGAGAGCGTGGGCTGGACCAAGTCCAACCTGGTCATGGGCAAGCACTCCGGCCGGGCCGCGTTCCGCGACAAGCTGCGCTCGCTCGGCTACGAGATCGGCGACAACCAACTGAACGTCGCATTCCGCCGCTTCAAGGACATCGCCGACCGCAAGAAGGTCGTCTACGACGAGGACATCGTGGCGCTGGTCGATGACGAGGTGATGCGCGACCACGAGCGCATCCGCTTCGTCTCGCTCGATGTCCATGCCGGGTCCAAGGCGCCGCAGCGGGCCGAGTTGGAGCTGGAGGTGGATGGCGTGGTGAAGCACGCGGTCGCCACCGGCGACGGCCCCGTGGACGCGACGTTCCGGGCGATCCGCGAGATCTTCCCGCATGAGGCCAATTTGGTCCTGTTCTCGGTCGGCGCCGTGACGGAGGGCACCGACGCGCAGGCCAAGACGACGGTGCGCTTGGAGGAGAACGGGAAGCTGGTGGACGGGCAGGGGGCCGACCTCGACACGATCGTTGCCTCGGCGCGCGCCTATGTCCACGCGCTGAACAAGCTGCTGGTCAAGCGCGTGCGGACAGAGCCGCAGGCTTTGGCGGTTTAGGGCAAGCCTTCCTCCACCCCCGCCTGCGAGGGCTACGGCGGTCACACATGCGCGGAATAACGTGCCGGACCATGGGATAGAGTAATCGCCGGCGAGCCGAAGCTCCACCTCTCCCGCTCGCGGGAGAGGTGTACGGAGGCCAGGCAGCGAATCGCTCCGGAACTGTGTGGCTGCCATCTCCCGCCAGGGAGCGCTATTCTTCTCCTCTTCCCATGCGGGATCGGTCGAAGCGACGTTCGCACCATCACCTCGCTTCAATCTCGTCTTCCACGATCTCCAGCACCGCCTCCGCGCGCGCCGCCTCCACCGCCTCCACCTCGCGCAGCACCCGTTGCACGGCGCGGGTGCGGCGGCGGGCGGCCTCGATCGTGTTGGCCATGGCGCCGGCGCTTCTCAGAAGCTTGGCGAGGATCTCGTCCATGCGCAGCATCTCGGTCCGCGTGGCGCCGAGCAGTTCGCGCACCTGATCGGCCTTCTGCTCCAGCGTCAGGCTGACGATGCCGAGGTGGATGGTGCGGAGCAGAGCGGGGAACAGGCTCGGCCCAAGCACCAGGACGCGGCAGGCGCGGCCGATCTCGTCGATGGCGCCGGGCAGGCGGGCCACCTCGGCGTACAGCCCGTCGGTCGGCAGGTACATCACCGCGAACTCGACCGTGGCCGGAGGGACGATGTACTTCGCCGCGATCCGGCGGGCCTGCTCGCGGACCGTGCGCTCCAGGCTCTTGCGGGCGGCGCGCTCGGCCTCGGCGTCGCCCGCCTCGGACGCGCTCAGGATGCGCTCGTAGTCCTCCACGGGGAACTTGGCGTCGATCGGCAGCAGCGGCGCGGGCGCGCAGCCGCGCGCGGGCATTCGCACCGCGAACTCGACCGCCTCGTCGCTGTCGGGGCGCACCCGGCAATTCACCTCGTAGCTGCCGGCCGGCAGGATGTCGTCGAGCAGCGCGCGCACCTGCGCCTCGCCCCAGCCGCCGCGCGTCTTCACGTTCGAGAAGAGCCGCTTGATGTCGCCGATCTGCGCGGTCACGGCCTGCACGTCGCCCATCGCCTTCTGCACCGCCGCGAACTGGTCGATGACGCGCGCGAAGCTGTCGTTCATCTGCTTCTCCACCGCGGCGTGAAGCTGCTCGTTCACCGTGCGTTGGATCTCCGCGACCTTGCCCTCCAGCGACGCGCGCGTGGCCTCCGATTGGCGCAGCATGTCCGCCGACAGCGCCAACCGCAGCTCGCCCTGGCCGTGCGCGAGCGCGGCCCGCAACTGCTCGATGCCGGTCTCGATCGCGCCGCGCAGCGCCGCCACGCGCTCCGCCGCGTCGCTGGCGATGCTTGTCATGGCGAGCCGCGTCGCCTCGGCCTCGCCGCGATGACCGGACAAGCCTTGCTCGGCCAGGATGCGCAGGCGCTGGATCTCCTGTCCCGCGCGCAGCAGCAGGACCACCGCGACCAACGCGGCCAAGGCGGCGATCGGGGCGGCAAGCTCGGCCATCTTGGCTCCTGTTGTGCGCGAGTCGCGATTATCGGCTAGACCCCATCGCTTGGGAAAGGAACAAGAGGCCCAAGTGCAGCCAGGCAAGGGATTTTATTTCGAGGACGTGCATCCGGGGCTGGTGCTGCGCTCGGCGCGGGCGATCACCATGGACCGCGACAGCATCACCGGCTTCGCCCGCCAGTTCGACCTGCATCCCGCGCACCTCTCGGAGGAGACCGCCGCCGGCAGCATGTTCGGCGTATTCTGCGCCAGCGGCTGGCACACCGGGGCCGTCACCATGCGGCTCATCAGCGAGACTATGCCGATCGCGCGGGGCGGGATGGGGGCGGGAGTGCGGGAGTTGCGCTGGATTCGGCCGGTCCGGGCGGGCGATGCGCTGCGCATCGAGGTCGAGATACTGGAGGCGCGCATCTCCCGTTCGCGACCCGACGCCGGCGTCGTGACCTATCGCTGCGCCACGCTCAACCAGCGCGACGAGCCCGTGCAGCAATTCACGACGACCGTGCTGTTTCCCCGCCGGGCTGGGTAGGCACGCTCTCCGCGTCCAGGCGCGGCAGCAGCGGATAGAGCGCGGCATAGTCGCGCTCCGCGATGCAAACGAGGTAGTGCTGACTGGCGCGGGAATCCGGCGAGCCCTCCCGCACCGGCAGCCCGTTGGGGCCGAGCGGCAGCGCCGTCAGGCCAAGGTCGTTGTACACCTTCAGCAATCGCGGCCCGGCGCGATAGATCGCCGGATCGCGCCCTTCCTGCCGCGCGAGGTCGCACAGGCGCCACACCGCCGAGATCCGGTCCGTCTCCGCTCCCGCCGGGTCGCCCAGCGCCACCAGCAGGCCGTCGAGCCGGCGGAACGGCATGGCCGCGCGCCCCGCCTCGCCGTACAAGATGCCGTCCGCGTGCGCCGGCGGACGCGCGCCCAGCATGAGCAGCCGCAGCCGCGCCTCCACGTCCCACGGACGCCAGCCGATCCGTCCCGGACGCAGCAGCAGCCACACCGCGACCAGCGCCAAGGCCACGACAAGCGCGAGGCTGGCGCGCAAGGCCCATGGGGTGGCGGGCGACAGGAGCACGGCCCAAAACGCGTCGTGCGGCAGATGGCGCCTGAAGCCCGCCAAGGCCAAGCCGCAGGCGGCCAGCGCCAGCAGCGACAAGGCGCTGGTGCGGTCCAGCCTGCCGCTGAGCAGGCGGGCGTGGCGGTAGAAATAGGCCCGGAACGGCGCCAGGACCAAGGCGGCCAGCATCAGCACGGCAACCGGCCAAACCCGCTCGCCCTCGCCCAGGATGAAGCCCAAGCCGCCCACCAGCAGCACGAGCGCGCCCTTCCAGGCCAGGTTCACCCGGCGGATCAGCCCGAGCGCCATGACCACCAATCCGGCGCCGATGAGCGAGGGCACGAACTGTCCGGCTTGGCGCGCGATCTCGGCCAGATGATCGGCATGGGGGGGCGCGGTGCGCGGCGCCAGCAGCCCGAGCCCGAGCAGCAGCACTCCCGACAGCGCAACCGCCCCACTGGCGGCGGCGACGATGAAATCCGGCTCGCCCCAGCGTGGCCCGCGCGCCGGCGCGCGCCAGGCGCGGCGCATCAGCACCTCGCTGCAAGCGAACAGCGCGCCGGCGAGGAAAAGCGGGATGACGTAGAAGTAGAGCCGGAACACGGCGATCGCGGCGATGATCGGCGAGGCCGGCAGGAACGGCGACAGGCCGAAGAGCAGGGCGGTGTCGAACACGCCCAGCCCGCCCGGCAAGTTGGCGAGCAGCCCGGCGCTGAAGGCGGCCAGGTAGACGCCCAGGAACAGCAGCCAGTCGAGCCGGGGCGCTGGCGGCAAGAGCACCCAGAGGATCGTCGCCGTGGCCGCGACATCCGCCGCCGCCAGCGCCACTTGCAGCAGGGCCATGCGCAGTTCCGGCAAGGCCACGCTGTGCCCGCGCAGGCGGACCGCGCGGCGCGCGCCCGCCAGGGCCAGATAGAGCAGGACCACGAGCCACAGCAGCGTGCCCAGCCCATAGAGCGCCCACGCCGGCACGTGCTCGCCCACATAGGGCAGGGCCGTCGGCATGAACAGGAGGATGCTCCCGCCCAGCACCATCCCGCCCAGCCCGAAGGTCAGGCTGCAAAACGCGATCGTCTTGCCGATCTCAAGCGGCGTCAGGCCCCAGTGCGCGTAGAGGCGGTAACGCACCGCCGCGCCCGAGACCGCCGCGAAG
>DATFDN010000206.1:0-2934 GCA_035252035.1 Acetobacteraceae bacterium
CTCCTGCGGGTTCAGTTGAGGACTATAGGGCGGCAGATGGAGCAGGCTGATGTTGCGCGGCACGCGCAAGCGGTCTCCGATCTGGTGCCAGCCTGCGCAGTCCAGGGTCAGCACCGCATGCGCACCGGGGCTGACGCAGGCGCTGATCTCGAGGAGGTGCAGGTTCATCATCTCGGCATTGGCGAATGGCAGCACGAGCGCCGCTCCGGTGCCGCGCGCCGGACATACTGCGCCAAACAGGTAAGCCCAGGCGTGGCGTTGGTCGCGTGGCGCTGGGGGCCGGGACCCGCGTTCGGCCCAGATCCGGGTCAGCGTGCCCTGCTGGCCGACCCGCGCCTCGTCCTGCCACCAGAGTTCGAGCGGCTTGCCGCGCGCGTGCTCTGGCAACGCCGCGTCTACCAGGGCGGCGAATCCTGCCTGAAAGACGCCTGCGCCGCAGCATCGTGCCCGGGGTGCCGGGGACGGGCCACCAGGCGCCGGAAGCCGAGCCGACGCAGCACGTCACTCATGCTGCGTTCGGCCAGCACCACGCCGAAGCGCGCCGCGATCGCCCGGGCGAGGTCCGCCCGACGCCAGCGGACTACGCCGTGCTCGGCCAGATCCGGACCCCGCCGCACCCATTTGGCAATCTCCGCCTCCTGCTCGGGCGACAGCAACGGCTTGGGCCCGGTCTTGCCCTGCTTGTCCCATAGCCCGGCTAGCCCCTGCTCGTTGTAGCGATGCACCCAATCACGAAGCGTCTGCCGGTCCATGCCGGCCGCCTGCGCCGCTTCGCCGCGCGAGATACCCTCCAGGACCAGCGCAAGCGCCAGCATGCGCCTCGCGGCGCAGGCCTGCAGCATCGAAGTCAGACCGGGTGATTTGAACCGCCGCCGCCATGCGGACCTCCAAGAAGCGAGTGCAGGCACAGCGAATCACGGAGACGCCGATCAGGGAATCCAAGGAGAGTCAGACAATGGCACCGGACGTATAAGAGTGCCGATTGGTTAGCGCGTGACACGCCGGCCACGGCTACAAGGCGCGCCGGAGCCGGCGCAAGCACGCTGATCAGCGGGCATCTCGGCACCTCGCCGGCGCATGGCGTCGCGAGGATCCGCTCCATGGCACGGATGCTCGCGACCTTTGCTCGCACCTCAGCGCAGGCGCCCTGGCCGCCAGCCGCCAAGCCGAGGAGGGCACGCACCTCGTCGGGGGTGAAGCCGAGTCGGCGCACGAAGGCCAGCCGTCTCACGTTCTTGGGACCGTACAGGCGGTAGCGGCCGCGGCGGGCAGGGGATCGGTCGCGGGCAGCTCCGGACTGTCTGGGTCTCCCAATTACTGAGAATGCGCCGCATTGACAGCCACGAGGAGCACCGCTATGCGATTGCGACTAACTCGCATTTGCAGGTGGTGATGCGCATCGGGTTATTAGGTCGAGGCCTCGCGGCAGCGTGGAAGGCCGGCTCTGCCCCGACCGCCCTGGCTCTGATCGTTGGGGGCGGTTCGGTGGCTCTCCCCGCGGCAGTCCGCGCGGACGAGCCGTTGTTCGGCTACACCTACACCACTGACCTCCTGCCCCGCGGCAAGTGGGAGCTTGAGCAGTGGGCGACCACTGGCCTGGGGCAATCCCGTGGCGATTACAAGCTGCTCGGCCTGCGCGAGGAGGTCGAATACGGTCTCACAAACAACTTCCAGGTCGCTCTGTACGCGAACTGGTTCCACGTGTCGGCTAACCGGAACGGCGTCGAGGGCGCCACGGGCGGGCCAGGCGTGCCGGAGAGTGCGGACCCGGCGCGCCCCTACTCCAGCACGCGGTTCGATAGCGTGTCCTTCGAGAGCATCTGGCGCTTGCTCAGCCCCTACAAGGACCCAATCGGCCTCGCGCTCTACCTGGAGCCCACCATCGGCCCGGGCGTCAAGGAATTGGAAGGCAAGCTCATCTTGCAGAAGAACTTCATGGATGACCGGCTGGTCTGGGCCGCCAACCTGACGGTGGAGCCCGAATGGGAGCGTCAGCCCGGCAACCCGTTCGTTGATCCCTTCGACCCCGAGTTCCATTCTCGCCTGGAGAAAGCGACGGTGCTCGAGTTCACGACCGGCCTCTCCTACCGCTTCGCCCCAAGCTGGTTCGCCGGCTTGGAATTCCGCAACCACAACGAATTCTCCGGCATCGGCTTCGCCCACCCCGAGCACTCGGCCTTCTTTCTCGGCCCCAATGTGCATTACGCGGCCGAGCGGTTCTGGGCTACCCTGGCTGTCCTGCCGCAACTGCCGTTCGCCCGAGCCTATAACGAAGCCCAAAGGGCGGTTCGCGTCGGGGGGAGGATATTCGGCAACGAGCACCCAGGGCTGGAAATCCGGCTTCGGGTGGGCTGGGTTTTCTGACGTGGAGTGGCGCGCGCTCGCCGTCGCCCCGGCGGCTCTGACCATCGCCGTTCCGGCCCACGCCACGGTGTATTTCACCGTCGAGCAGGTTCAGCGGGCGTTGTTCCCCCGCGCGACGCTCACGCCCTTGTCCATCCACATCACGGATGCGCAGAAGCAGGCGATCGAACGCGCCTCCGGCGTCACGGTCCGCAACCGCGACCCGCGCGTCTGGCGCGCCAGCAGTGGCGGATTCCTCATCGTTGACCAGGTGCTCGGCAAGCACGACTACATCACCTACGCCGTCGCGCTGACCGCCTCGGGCGCGGTGCGCGGTCTAGAGATCATGGAATACCGCGAGAGCTACGGCTACGAGATCCGCGACGCGGCGTGGCGACGGCAGTTCGTCGGCAAGACCTCGGCCGCCCCTCTCAAGCTCGACGGCGACATCAGCAATATCAGCGGCGCCACCCTCTCCAGCCGCCACGTAACGGAGGGGGTCAAACGCCTGTTGGCCACCTACAATGCCGTCCTGCGCTGAGACGCGGCGGTTGCGCCCGCTGCTCGGCACCTTCGTCGAGATCAGGGTCA
>DATFDN010000207.1:0-3702 GCA_035252035.1 Acetobacteraceae bacterium
GCCGACTGCGTAGAACGGCCGGACGGTGGCGAAGCTGTTGAACTGGTCGGTGCCGAAGGCGCGTTGTTGCTTGGGTGGAAGGAGAGGCGCATCGGGCGGGCCGCCGGCGCGGTGCAGGATGGGCACGAGCCGCGCCGACTCGCCCTCGCCGTCAAGGTCGAGCGAGAACGCATCGGCGATGGCGATGGTCATGGTGCCGATCAGGCCGACTGTCTCGGCCGCGCCGGCGTCGCGTGCGGCGGGCAGGATATCGCGCACGGCGGCGAGGGCAGCGAGCCGGCCGGCTTGATCGCCACGCGGCACCGCGCGCAGCCGCTCGATCGCTTCGGCGAGCGCGAACAGCATGTCGGGCAGGCGGCGCCATTCGGTGCCGATGCGCAGCCACGCGCCGATGCGTTCGGCGCCCGCGATCGGCTGGCCGGTGCGACGTTGCCAGCGCAGCTCGGCGGTGAAATCGGGTTGGACGATCAGGCCGCGCGTGCTGATCGTCGCCATCGCGTCGGTGAGCGGTGGCAGGCCGAGCGAGGCGGCCTCGTGCGCGGAGAGGCCGGCGATGGCGGAATGCTCAATGCGCAGCGTCGCAGCGTGGTCGAATGCCATGTCGGCGGCGCGAAGGCGCTCCGCCAGATCAACGCCGAGCCGCAGGGCAGGGGGTGCTTCGATAGCCCATCGCTCGATCGGGACGGGACCGCCGGGGCCGAGGAGGCGAAGTTCGGTGGAGGCAGGGGTTATCGCGTGGTCGAAGCGATGGGTCATCGCGGGTGCCAGTCGTTGGGAGTCAAAAGTACTCCAGCCTTCTCCTTAAGCAGCTTGGCGGCTCGACTCTGCCAACGGCTGTTTGCAGACCCTCGATGGTCAAGGCCAAGAACATTCCCGCGGAATCCAGTGTAGTTCCTTGGGTCATCAGGAAACGGTATGCTGTCTGTCATAAAATCGTCTCGAACGTAGCTGAGGCATCCGAGTTTTGGCGCGGTCGGAGATCCCGCTGGCCAGGCGCGTAACTTTCCATCATGACTCCATTCAGCGAGTACGAGCGGACCGATCCGCAGCAGCAAGACCGAATGATTGCTGGATACGTTGCCCGATAACCGCGCAAAGTCCTCACCAAGGTCGCGGCTCGCGCGTGCTGCCGCATGAACATGCGTTGCCAGCGCCAGCCAGGCTTCAGAGATTGCTCCTTTTTCGAGGCAAGCTGACCAGAAAGCCTCTCGATATTTCCATTGAGCATCGAGCGCGTGCTCCGCGATCAGCCGGAAAAACACTTGCAGCGATGCGCGCGCGAGCCAGCGGCGCATGAGCGCCGCTTCTTCCTCCGCGCCGACCCACCTTCCGGGGCGGAGTTGCGGATGGCCGACTTGGTGCAGCAGAAACGCCTTGACCGCGTCGCGAACCGTGACGTTCGGTTCGATCCCGCCATCCTTCCAGGCCGCGAGCAGCCCTCGCGCCATCGCGGATCGCGCCTCGTCGAACCGCAGCTTTCCGTTGAGGGTCAGAAACCCGAGCGCCTGCTCTACCTGCCTCTCGGCATCCGGGCCGCGGAGCGCCAAGGGAACGCGCCTGAGCAGTTCCGCCTGCACGGCGCGCAGATAGCCGCTCACGGCCCGCAACGGGTCATCAAACCCGGTTTCGATTAGGACTGCCGCGATTGGTTGGGAGTTTCCCAGGATATGCTCTGCCAGGCGGTGCGGTCCATCCGTGACGTTGAACAGCTGGAACCGAGCCTGTGCGTTCCGCCAAATGTCGAACCGTGTGCTCGGGTGATGCTGCAAGAGCTGGTGGATGCGGAATCCGACTGCGGCGAATTTGGGGTCATCCGGCCGGAAATCCCGCAACCACGCTTCGATCAGGTTGCGCAGCGTGCGCGCGGAGACCTCCGCTTGGCGATAGACGGAAGCGAGCAGGCCGGGACAGTCGATACCCGCCGGCTCGCCGTGCCAGAGCACAAAGGGCGCCCATCTGAGATCCTTCGGTGACGCTTCACCGTGCGGGGCGGCCAAGAACGCCGCCAGCAGCCGTCTGCGCACACCCTCCAGGATTGGTCCCTCGGGCGGTTTCGGAGCTGCTTCCGCCGCGCCCAGCGCGTGCAGCGCCGTCTCACTCGGCTGGGGGGTGGGCAGAGCCAGCCGGCGAGGCAAGGCGGTAATTGCGGCGTCCAGGATGACCAGTGCCTGCCGCAAATGACCCGTCATGGTGTTCCGATCACCGCGCGGATGTGCTCGCGCAGGCGCCGCAATTCCTCCGAGCTGCGGGAGGAGAGGACGAAGCGCAGGTCGATGCGCCGGTTCTGCCGGAAATCCTCCTCCGATCCGCCTTGCGCCTCGGCCAGCGGGCGGCGGTCCCCGTAGCCGGAGGCGCCAAGGAGGGAGAGGCCATCCGCGTTACGCGCGTCGTTGAGGCCCGGCTGAGCGCGGCGGAGTTCGGCGAAGACCGCGAGCGCGCGCTCCGTCGAAAGCTGGTCGTTGTCGCGGTAATGCGAGATGTCGGTGAACGGGCGATGATCGGTATGTCCCTCGATCAGCACCGTCTCCAGCACCGGGACGGCCCCCGCCGGGCAGCCCGCTTGCGGTGATCCGGCCGCGTAGCAGGGCAGGGCGGCGGCGAGCACGTCGGCGAGCAAGCGGACCGTGCGCAACGCATCGGTGCCGAGCACCGCGCTGCCGGAGGCGAACAGCAGGTCGCCCGAGAGGCGCAGCACGCCCGATCGCTGATCGACCGTCACCCGTACCCCGTGTTGCCGAAGCTGCTCGTCGAGCGTGCTAAGCAGGCTGGCGCGCGCCTGTTCGCGCATCTGGATGTCGCGTTCAAGCTGATCGAACGCATCCCGCAGTAGACCGCGAAGCTGCCGGTTGAGCGCCTGCTCGGCCTCTGCCTGCGCGCGCTGCCGCTCGGCCTCAGCCTTCTGGCGCGCGGTTTCCTCTTTCTGGTGGTCCAACTCGGCGAGAAGCTGCTCGTACCGGCGCCGCTCGATCAACTGGTCCTGCTCGGCCTTCCGGTAATTGAGCGCGAAGACCGTCAGCATCAGCAGGAACACGAACAGGATGCCGACCATGAGATCGCTGACGGACGCGAAGTAGCCTTCGCCCGCCTCATCGTCCTCAATGTGGTGCCGTGCCACCTAATGACCTCCGGGGCGGCCGGTTCGGCGTGGCGTGTGCTCCTCCAGCGTCTCCTCAAGCTGCTTCACCGCGCTGCCAAGCGCGTGCGCCGCCTTGGCGAGGTTCTGGTCGGTTCCGGATACGAAGCTGTTCACCTGGGCCGTGAAGTTCCGCAAACCTGCCTGGAGCGCCTCCACCACCCTGGCCAGCTCGTGATCCACACCCTCGAAACGCTGTGCGGCGCCCGTCACCGCTTGAGCCATGCTTTCGGTGCTGGCGCCAGTCGTTTGCAGCCTTTGCGCGACCCCGCGAAGCTGTTCGATGGTGGCTGCCACCGCCGCCGCAATCTCGCGCAACGGCTGAACGCTCGCGGTCGCGGCCTCTCCCGCCGCCCGGAGATCGGCGGCGGTCGCGGCAAGCGGGCGTGCCGCCTGTCCCGTTGCTTGCTGAAGCTCGCCCACGCGGGCGATCAGTCCATCAACTCCCGAGAGAAGCCGGCCGGTCTCTTGTGCCAGCGCCTCGGCACGGGTGCCCACGTCCCCGGCGGCGTGCTCAAGACGCGCGCCGGCGCTTTCCCCGCCGCGTTGCACCGCGCCGCCGGCCGCCT
>DATFDN010000208.1:0-4209 GCA_035252035.1 Acetobacteraceae bacterium
CGGGACAGGCGTTTGTGGCGAAACCGAGCCTCGCGAGAGAAGCAACCCCGGCGGAGATCCCATGACACCGGAAGAGCTCAAGACATTTCAGCAACTGAAACGCCTTGAGGTGCAGGTCTATCGGGGACTGCACCTCAATGCGGCCAACACGGAGAGCGATACCAATAGGAGTGTAATCGATCAATGGATCAAAACGCACCCTCATTCGCTTACCAATCTCGAAAAAGTACTGAACCATATACACATATATGATTTCTTCCTTAGCATGCAGGACGAAGCCGAACTAGAGCGCCTTGCAAACGAGATAGCCCAAAGCTGGGAGAAAGTACTCTCCGGTCTTGACCCGAGATATCGAGTCGAGAGGTACGAAGGCTACGGCCCGGAAGTCACGTTCTATTTTGATCGTGGGGTGCCGGATACTGGTTAGGCCAGTAAAGCGCTGGGTCTGGGGGGTCGCGCGCAGCCTGACCGAGCAGCCGGGTTTCCGGGACTGGCCGGGCGGGTTCCGGGTGGCGGCGGTTCCGATTGATACGGACTTCTTCCCGGATAGGTTTGATCCGAACAGGCAGGGATTGGGACTCGTTTTGCCGCTCTTCCTACCCCTGCGGAGGGCAATCGCATATCTCAAGGTCTGCCTCATTCCTCCCCCGCGTTGGCGCGGGGGAGGAATGAGGGGGGGGCGGACGGCACCAGAGTCCAAGGCTTGGCTGCGCCACCCTCACCCGGCTCCCTCGGATCAAGCCCGAGGGTCGCCGGATCGCATTTCACCAGCCCCAAACACGCTCTATACGTCGGTCGGCATGAGCGACAATCCACCCCCCGGCCCCACCGCCGATTTCGGCTTCCGCCGCGTGCCGGCGAGCGCGAAGAAGGGGCTGGTGCGCGGCGTCTTCGACAGCGTGGCGCCGCGCTACGATCTGATGAACGACTTGATGTCCTTGGGCGTACACCGGATATGGAAGCGCATCCTGATCAGCGCGCTCGACCCGAGACCCGAGCGCGTGCTGCTGGATCTGGCGGGGGGAACCGGGGATGTGAGCTTCGGCTGGCTCGGCCAAGGCGGCGGGACGGCGCTGCTGTCCGACATCAACGTCCGGATGTTGTCAGTGGCCCGTGACCGCGCCCTGTCACGTGGGATCGGCAACGGGCTGCATCTCCTCGCCGCCGACGCCGAACGCCTGCCGGTGCCGGATCGCGTTGTGGACCGGGTCTCGATCGCGTTCGGGCTGCGCAACTGCACGGACAAGCACGCCGTCCTGCGCGAAGCCCGGCGCGTGCTGAAGCCCGGCGGGCGGTTCTTCTGCCTTGAGTTCAGCCGCTTGCGGGTCGCTGCCCTGACCCCCGCCTACGAGGCGTGGTCGTTCGGGGTGCTGCCGCGCCTGGGCCAGGCGGTCGCGGGGGATGCGGAGAGCTATCGCTACCTCGCCGAGAGCATCCGCACCTTCCCCGACCAGGACCGGCTGGCCGCGATGATGACGGAGGCTGGGTTCGCGCGCGTTGACTGGCGCAACCTGTCTGGCGGGATCGCGGCGATCCATGCGGGGTGGCGCCTGTGAGCGGGCTGGACGGACGCCGCGTGCTGCTGATCGTCTCGGGCGGGATCGCCGCGTACAAGGCGCTGGAGCTGATCCGCCTGCTCCGCGCGCGCGGCTGCGCCGTGACATGCGTGCTGACCGAATCCGGCGCGCAGTTCGTCACCCCGCTGTCGCTCCAGGCGCTCAGCGAGAGCAAGGTCTACACCGACCTGTTCTCGCTGACCGACGAAAGCGAGATGGGGCACATCCAGCTCTCGCGCAGCGCCGATCTGGTCGTGGTGGCCCCCGCCTCGGCCAATATCCTTGCCCGGATGGCGGCGGGTCTCGCGGATGACTTGGCGAGCACGCTGCTGCTGGCGACCGACACGCCGGTGCTGGTGGCGCCGGCGATGAATGTGCGGATGTGGCTGCACCCGGCGACGGTGGCGAACATGGCGGCGCTGCGCGCGCGGGGCGTGCGGGTGGTGGGCCCGGACGAAGGGGCGATGGCTTGCCACGAGTTCGGCCCTGGCCGCCTGGCCGAGCCGCCCGCGATCCTCGCCGCGATCGAAGATCTGCTCGCATCCGACCAGCCCTTGCAGGGGCGGCATGTCCTGGTCACGAGCGGGCCGACGCGGGAGCCGATCGACCCCGTGCGCTACATCGCCAATCGCAGCAGCGGCAGGCAGGGCGGCGCGATCGCGGCGGCGCTGGCGCGGCTCGGGGCGCGGGTGACGCTGGTGAGCGGGCCGGTCAGCGTCCCGCCACCCGATTATGTCGATGTGCGCCGGGTGGAGACGGCCGAGGAGATGCTGACCGCCTGCTTGCAGGCGCTCCCCGCGGATGCCGCGGTCTGCGCGGCGGCGGTGGCGGATTGGCGCGTCGCGCGGCAATCAGGGTCGAAGCTGAAGAAGACGCCGGGCGGGAACCCGCCGGTGCTGGAGCTTGTTCCGAACCCGGACATCCTCGCCACGCTGTCGCGCGCGGGACCGCTCCGGCCGCGCCTCGTCGTCGGCTTCGCCGCGGAGACCGACGCCCTGATGGAAAATGCCGTGGAGAAGCGCGCGCGCAAGGGCTGCGATTGGATGCTGGCCAATGATGTGTCTCCGGAGAGCGGCATCATGGGCGGCGTGGAGAACGCGGTGCATCTGATTACGTCCGAAGGCGTCGAGGACTGGCCGCGCATGTCGAAGACAGAAGTCGCCGAGCGCCTGGCCCGCCGCATCGCGGAGGCGCTGGCGTGAGCGTGCCGATCGCGGTCCGGCGGCTGCCGCATGGCGAGGGACTGCCCCTGCCCGCGTACGCGAGTGCGGGCGCCGCGGGGATGGATCTTCTCGCCGCGGTCGAGCAGCCGCATGTCATCGCGCCGGGAGAGCGGGCGCTGATTCCGACCGGGCTGGCGGTCGCCCTGCCGCCTGGCTTCGAGCTGCAAATACGTCCCCGCTCGGGCCTCGCGCTGCGGCATGGCATCCTGGTGGCGAACGGCCCAGGCACGATCGACGAGGATTATCGCGGCGAGATCCAAGTCATCCTGCTCAATGCCGGTGACGCCGCCTTTACCGTGGAACGTGGGACGCGCATCGCGCAAGCGATCCTGGCGCCGGTGGTCCGGGCGACGTGGCGCGAGGTGGCGGAACTCGCCGACACGGAACGCGGGGCGGGGGGCTTCGGCAGCACCGGGCTGTCGCACACTACTGGCCGTCGCTGAGCCGCCGTGCCGCGCGGCCTCGTCCATCCCTCGTTCCTGGCTGGCGGGCGGCTTCCCAATCAGTGGGATCTCTTCGCGATCCTGGTGGTGTTCGGCATCCTTGTCGCGATGGTGCCGGTGGCCGGCGGCACCTTCGCGCCGGTCAGCGCGCCCGAGGCGCTGACGATCCATCTCGATCCAGTCTATCTGCCCTATTACGCGGCGCGAACCACATTGCGCATGTTCGGCGCGCTGGCCGCCTCCCTGGTGTTCACCTTCACCTATGGAACGGCGGCGGCGAAAAGCCGGCGGGCCGGCGTGGTCCTGATCCCGCTGCTCGATATCCTGCAATCCGTGCCGATCCTCGGCTTCCTCACCTTCACCGTCGCTTTCTTCCTCGGCTTGTTCCCTGGCCGAGTCCTGGGCCTGGAGCTGGCCGCGATCTTCGCGATCTTCACCGGCCAAGCCTGGAACATGGCGTTCAGCCTGTACCAATCGCTGCGCACGCTTCCGTCCGATCTTCAGGAAGTCTCGCAGAGCTTCCGGCTCGGCGCCTGGCAGCGGTTCTGGCGCCTGGAGGTGCCGTTCGCCGTTCCAGGGCTGGTGTGGAACACGATGATGTCGATGTCGGGCGGCTGGTTCTTCGTCGTCGCCTCCGAAGCGATCACGGTCGGCGACACGACGGTCAAGCTGCCGGGCATCGGCTCGTGGCTGGCCGCCGCGATCGCCGCGCGCGACATCACGGCCGTCGGGCTGGCGGTCCTCACCATGGCGATCGTGATCCTGGCCTATGACCAGCTCCTGTTCCGGCCGATCGTCGCCTGGGCCGACAAGTTCCGCCTGGAGCAGACCGCGTCCCAGCAGCGGCCGCGCTCGTGGGTCTACGATCTCTGGCGGCGTGGCCGGCTGGTGCGCCGGCTCTCGCTGGCCACGGCGTGGATCGGCCGGGCCATCTCGGTCCTGCCGGTCAGGTCCATGCAGCCCGCGCGGTACGCCTCCGCGCCATCG
>DATFDN010000209.1:0-3725 GCA_035252035.1 Acetobacteraceae bacterium
GCAACAGCCACGGCAGGGCGGCAAGGCCCACCCAGGCCCCGCCAGCGGCGAGCAGCTTGGCATCACCCGCGCCCAAGCCATCGCGCCCGCGCGCGCGCCGGTACAGCGCGTTGATCCCGCGCAGCGCCGCGTAGCCCGCCAGGGCGGCGGCGGCGTGGTCGGCGATGGCGGCCCGGTCGAGGAACCACGTCGCGACCAACCCCGCCACGACCAGGGGCAAGGTGAGCGCGTCGGGCAGGCGCAGCCACTCCCAGTCGATCCAGGCCAGCGCGAGCAAGGTCCAGCCGAGCGCGCAGCCGGACCAGAGAGAGGCCGCGTCGCTCGCCGCCCACGCGGCGCTCGCCGCGACCAGCGTCGCCGCGACCTCCACGGCGGGATGAAACCAGGAGATCGCGGCACCGCAGGCGCGGCACCGGCCCCGCAGCGCGACCCAGCTTGCCAATGGCACCAAATCCCAGGGCGCGATCGCCCGCCCGCAACGCTCGCAGGCCGAGCGTGCCCAGACCAGATCGCGGCCCGCGGGCAGCCGACGGATCAGCACGCCCAGGAAGCTGCCGACGAATGGCGCGGCCAGCACCGGCCAGATCCATATCGCGAATGGGAACGCCATGGTCGCCACGCCTGTGCCATGATACGGATGAACGAGGCAATGATGGACGGGATCGAGCCACAGACGGGCCAGCATGACGCGGACGCTCCGCCGCTGGAGCGTCTCGCGGCGTACCTGATCGAAACCGGGCAATGCGACACGCGCACCATCGAGCGCGGCCGGCGGGTCGGGGCGGAGACCGGGCAGCGGCTCGACCGCGTCCTGCTCCAGCTCGGCCTGCTCAGCGAGCGGGGCCTCGCCGAGGCATTCGCGTCCGTCTTCGGCCTGCCGCTCGCCAAGCCGGACGACTACCCCCGCGAGGCGCCGCTCTACCCCGAGCGGCTCCCCGCGCGCTTCCTGCGCGGCGCGCGGGCGCTGCCGATCGCCGAAACGGGTGACGTGCTCGTGGTCGCGCTCGCCGATCCGCTTGACGAGTTCACCCCATCGGCGATCGCGGCGGCGGTCGGGCGCAAGGTGCGGCCAGTGATCGCCGTCGGGATCGAGCTGGAGGCGGCGTTCGCGCGGCTCTACCAGGAAAAGGAGCAAGCGTCCGGCGCGGACGGGACCGAGGGCGAGCCCAGCGAGGAGGACGCGGAGCGCCTGAAGGATTTGGCGAGTGAGGCGCCGGTGATCCGCCTCGTCAACCAGCTTATCGCCACCGCCGTCGAGACCCAGGCCTCCGACATCCATATCGAGCCGTTCGAGGACCGGCTGCGCGTGCGCTACCGCTACGACGGCATCCTGCACGAGGCCGACAGTCCCCCTGCCCGGCTCGCCCCGGCCATCGTCTCGCGCATCAAGATCATGGCCAAGCTCGACATCGCCGAGCGGCGGCTGCCGCAGGACGGGCGGGTGAAGCTCGCGGTGCGCGGCCACGAGACGGATTTCCGCGTCTCCACCATCCCCACCATGCATGGCGAGACCGTGGTGCTGCGCGTGCTTGACCGCAGCGCCATGGTGTTTGAGTACTCAAGGCTCGGTCTGCCCCCGCCGGTCATCGCGCGCCTGTCCAAGGCGCTCGACCTGCCGAACGGGATCGTGCTCGTCACCGGCCCGACCGGCAGCGGCAAGACCACGACCTTGTACACCGGCCTGCAATCGCTGAACGCGACTACCCGCAAAGTCGTTACGGTCGAAGATCCGATCGAGTACCAGTTGGCGGGCATCAACCAGGTGCAGGTCAAGCCCCAGATCGGCCTGACCTTCGCGCGGCTGCTGCGCTCCATCCTGCGCCAAGACCCGGACGTGATCATGGTCGGCGAGATCCGCGACCTGGAGACCGCGCAGATCGCGGTCCAAGCGGCGTTGACCGGGCATCTCGTGCTCTCCACCCTGCACACCAACTCGGCGGCGGCCACCATCACCCGGCTGCGCGACATGGGCGTTGAGCATTACCTGCTCACGGCGGTGCTGCGCGGGGTGCTCGCGCAGCGCCTGGTGCGGCGCCTCTGCCTCCAGTGCCGGCGCGAGGAGGCGGCCTCGGCGGAGGTCGTCACGCGCTTCGGCCTGGACCGGCTCACCGCCCGCCGTCCGATCACGCTCTGGCACCCCGTCGGCTGCCCGCACTGCCGGCAGACCGGCTATCGCGGGCGCCTCGCGGTCGCCGAGTACCTGCAGCCGAACGAGGCGATCGAGCGGCAGATCTTCGCCGGCGCCGAGCATCTCGACATCGAGCGCGCGGCGGTCGTGGGCGGCATGGTGCCGATGCTTGAAGCCGGGCTGAACGCGGCGCTCGAAGGGCTGACCACGATCGAGGAGCTGGACCGCAGCATTCGCGCGGAGGGCTGAGGGATGCCCACGTTCCGCTTCAAGGCGATCAGCGCCGGAGGCGAGGTCACGACGGGGGTGATGGAGGCGCCGAGCGAGCGGGCGGTGGTCGAAACGCTGCGCCGGCAGGGCAGCATCCCCATCCGCGCCGAGCCGGCCGAGGGCGCCAGCGCGAGACTGCCCGGCCTGCTCAACCTGCGCCTCGCGCGCCGGGGCGGGTTGTCGAAGCAGGAGATCGCGAATTTCACGCGGGAGCTGGCGATCATGCTCGGCGCGGGCCAAGATCTGGACCGCGCGTTGCGCTTCCTGGTCGAGACCGCGCCCAACGCGCGGGTCAAGGGCGTGATCAGCACGCTGCGCGACGCGGTGCGCGACGGGGCGCCCCTGGCGACGGCGCTGACTCAGGATGGACGCAGCTTCTCCCGCCTCTATGTCGGGATGGTGCGGGCGGGCGAATCCGGCGGCCAGCTCGCGCCGACCTTGGAGCGGCTGGCGCTGATGCTGGAGCGCCAGCGCAGCCTGGCCGCGACGGTCACTTCGGCGATGATCTATCCCTCGCTGCTGCTGCTCGCCGCGATCGGCTCGATCGCCCTGCTGCTCACCGACGTGCTGCCGCAATTCGTCCCCTTGTTCGAGCAGAACGGGGTGGCGCTGCCGCGTCCGACCCAGATCCTGATCGCCGTGGGCGACGCGGTGTCGGCCTATGGGCTGATCGGGCTGCTTCTCCTGCTGCTGCTCGGACTGCTGGCCCGCCAGGCGCTCGCCCGGCCCGGACCGCGCCTCTGGGCGGACCGGCTGCTGCTGCGCCTGCCGGTCGTGGGCGCGCTGACGCGGGAGGTGCTGGCGGCGCGCTTCACCCGCACGCTCGGCACGCTGTTGCTGAACGGCGTCGCGCTGATCTCCGCGCTCGGCATCGTGCGCGACGCGATCGGCAACACCGCCGGGGTGGGCGCGGTGGAGCGGGCCATTGCCAGCGCGCGCAACGGCGCCGGGCTGGCGGGGCTGGAGGAGGTCGATGTTTTCCCGGTCCGCACCCTGCACCTGCTGCGCCTGGGCCACGAGACCGCGCAGCTCGGCGAAATGGCGCTGCGCGCCGCCGACATCCACGAGGAGGAGTGCCGAATCCGCACCCAGCGCTTGGTCGCGCTGCTCGTGCCCGTAATCACCATCGCGCTCGGCCTGGCGGTTGCGGGAATCGTAAGTTCCCTGCTCCTTGCCATGCTGAGCCTCAACAATCTGGCGGCCTGAATGGCCGGCAGAGACCGTGGCTTCACCCTGCTCGAGATGCTGGCGGTGCTGGCGATCCTCGGGCTGACAGTGGGCCTCGTGCTGGCGCGCGGGCCGGTGCGCAGCCCGGCGCTGGAAGCCC
>DATFDN010000210.1:0-9187 GCA_035252035.1 Acetobacteraceae bacterium
GCCGCCGCGCCGCGTGCAAGGGCTGCGCCTCCATCGCCAGCGGCGCCTCGTCGGGCAGCGCGCGGAACCCCGCGGCGCCTACGTCGTCCATCGATACATCCAAGTCTCGGTGATCGGCTGGCCGCCGGCGAGCAGGCGCGCGTGCAGCTCGACCGTCTTGCCGCGCACCGGGGCAAGCTCGAAACTCATGCGCCAGCCGCCGAGGTCGGGGTTGGGCTGCGCGACCAGGTTCCGCAACTGCGCGCCGTCGGCGGTCGCGTCCAGCGTGGGGGTCACGCCGGCCGGCATCTGCTTGAGCGCGGCGCCCGCCGTGTCGATGACGAACAGCCGGTTCTTCTGGTCCCATGACAGGCCGCACCGCGTCTGCGCGACCTCGGCGACCTTGGCGCTCGCGCCCGGCGCGGACCAGCACCAGTGCAGGCGGTAGTTCATCAGGTACTCGCTCTTGGCGCGCAGCGGATCGCGCGGGCGCCAGAAGGCCACGATATTGTCGTTCACCTCCCGCCCGCTCGGGATTTCCACCAGATCGACCGCGCCCGAACCCCAATTGCCGATCGGTTCGACCCACAGCGAGGGGCGCTTTTCGTACCGCGCCTCCAAATCCTGGTAGTCGAAGAGGGACCGCTTGCGCTGCATCAGGCCGAAGCCGCGCGGGTTGTCGTCGGCGAAGCTGCTGAATTGCAGCTCGCGGGGGTTGTTCACCGGGCGCCAGAGCTGCTCGTCGCGGCCGGTCGCCAGCAACAGGCCGTCGGAATCATGCACGGAAGCGCGATAGTCGTCATAGCCGGCGCGGTTGTTGGCGTCGAAGAAGAACATGCTGGTCAGCGGCGCGATGCCGGGCTGGGCGATATCGACGCGCGGATAGAGCGCCATCTCGGTATCGAACACCGTCGCCTGGCCGGGGCGGATGGTGAAACGGAAGGCGCCGCTGGCGCTCGGGCTGTCGAGCAAGGCGTGAACGACGATCGAGGTGCTTCCCTGCCCCGGCCGTTCGATCCAGAACGCCTTGAAGGCCGGGAACTCCTCCCCGCCCGAATCGGCGGTCTTAATCGCGAGGCCGCGCGCCGACAACCCGTACCCCTGGCCCTTGGCCACCGCGCGGAAATAGCTCGCCCCGAGGAAAGTGCAGACCTCGTCGTAATAATCCGCGCGGTTGATCGGCGCGTGGATGCGAAACCCGGCGAAGCCGAGATCCCCCGCGGGCGGCGGGGGCGTCTTGCCGAAACTGAACAGGTCGGGGCCGTACGGGATGGGCCGCGCGCGCCCGTCGCTCACTTCGAAGACTTCCACGCGGTCCTTGTAGAGGAACCCGCGATGGAAGAACTCGACGGTGAAGCCGAGATTCAGCCCGCGCCACAAGGCGCGCTGCGGATCGAAGCGGATCGCGCGATAGTCCTGATAATCGAGGCTTTTGAGCGGGTCGGGCAGGCTCGTGTCCGGCGGTTGGTACGGCTGCGCGGCAAGGCTGCGCGCGAGGCTGCGGACGGTCGAGGCGTCGAACGGATTTTCGCCGCCCGCCTGCGCCGCCGCGATAGCGGGCGATGCCGCCAGCGTGCTCGCAACTCCGATCAGCAGGTCACGACGGCGCACGGCGCAACTCCCCTCGCATGTCACCGGAGATCAGCAGCGCATTGCGGCACGCTGATGTCAGAAAGACGCGGCGGTTGTGGCGCGCGCGCGTTCCCGTCCCGGAACGCGGGCGTCAATGCCGGGTGAAAGCCGCCATGCGCGCCGAAGTTGAGGGGCGGCGCGGCATGGACGTCAACGCCGATCCCGGCCAATTTGTGTTGAATACAGAAATATTCCGGAGAAAATAGAAGCGGCGCAGGGAATGGCCCCCTGCGCCGCCGACGCAGCCACGGCAGGCTGGCTACCCTCGGAGAAACCAACCATGCACCACCATGGCTGGCTCCTACCGATCATGGTTATTTAGATCATCAAGATCAAGATCCGCGTGAAGCGGTAGGACTTACCCCCGGCCCGGATCGCCGGGCCGGGGGCCTCCGGGACATGATGCGGAGCTGACCTATGACGAAACGCTTGGTTCCAGGGATCAGAAAACGGGCCAAGTGGAATCGGTGAAAAATCCATTGGCAACCGCGGCGCCATGTCGCTAATCCCGCCGGCGATCTGAACGGCTTCAAGGGCTCGCTTCATGCCGCACGGCTTAGCACCGCGCCGCTTCCTCCTGGCGTTTGCGCTCATCCTCGCCGGTTCCTCGGCGCGCGCCCAGGAGCCGCTTGCCGCCCAACTCGGCGCCTACAACGCCGATGTCCGGCAGAGCTCCATCTCTGGCATATCGTCGGGCGCCTTCATGGCGGTGCAGTTCGCCGTGGCCTGGTCCTCCGTCATCAGGGGCGTGGGCGCCATCGCCGGCGGACCTTATGACTGCGCGCACGGAACCGGGCTGGATGTCGCCACGGGCGCCAGCATGGTGGCGGCGCTCACGGTTTGCACGAAGGCCAGCCCGTCGGCGCCGGACGCGGATGGCGCGGTCGCGCGCGCGGATGCATTCGCCCGCGATGGCGAGATCGATGACCTCGCCAATGTCGCGGGCCAGAAGGTGTACCTTTTCAACGGCTACAACGACACGGTGGTGGATCGGCAAGTCACCGACACGTTGGAGACGTTCTACCGTCACTATCTCGGCCCGGCGCACGCGGGCAATCTCTTCTACCAGAACGCGCTGGGCGCCGGCCATGCTCAGATCA
The DNA here is from genome assembly GCA_035252035.1 of Acetobacteraceae bacterium. Classification (GTDB taxonomy): domain Bacteria; phylum Pseudomonadota; class Alphaproteobacteria; order Acetobacterales; family Acetobacteraceae; genus DATFDN01. The sequence continues at coordinate 2,712 of DATFDN010000210.1, forward strand.
CCGCCGCGTACGGCGGCGCGTGCCAAGCCACCGTCCCGGACTACATCAACCAATGCGGCTACGATCAGGCCGGCATCATCCTGCGGCACATCTATGGCGCGCTCCATGCACCGTCCGAGACCTTGGGGGGGCGGATGGTCGCGTTCAGCCAGAGGGAGTTCACCTATCCGTTCCCTCCGGCATCGTTCAGCATGGCCGAAGTCGGATACGCCTATGTTCCGGCGCCCTGCCAAGCGGGCGCCGCTTGCCGTGTGCATATCGCGCTGCATGGCTGCAAGCAGAACGCGGCGATGATCGGCACGGAGTTCATCCTGCACGCCGGCTATAACGAATGGGCCGACGCCAACAACATCATCGTGCTCTATCCGCAAACCGTCCCGTCCAGCTTCGATTTCACCTTGCCCTTCAATCCGGACGGATGCTGGGATTGGTGGGGCTACACGAACGCCAGCTACACCCGGAAGGCCGGAAGGCAGATCGGCGCGCTCAAGGCGATGCTCGACCGCTTGGCCGGGGGCACCGCCAGTGCGGCATCAGCGACGACGGTTTCGGCGCCCGCGTTGCGTGATGTTTCCCAAATCGACGCCTCCGACACGGCGGTGGATCTGGCCTGGTCGCCGGTCGCGGGCGCGACCGCCTATGTCGTCTCCCGCGCCTCGGACCAGGGCCAGTCGCTTCGGCAAATCGGGATCGCGACAGGCGCGAGCTTCGGCGATGCCGGGCTATCCCCTGACCATACCTACCACTACCAGATCACGGCGGTGGTGGATGGCGGCCCAGGCCCGCGCTCGCCCCTCATCGCGGCCTCCACCAAAGCGGCCCCGCCGCGCTGCGCGTCGCCGGGCGCGTGCGCCATGGCGCGATAACCTGTCCTATAGTTCGGCGCCGTTCCTTGGCGACGGCCCGATTTTCGGCGCCAGCGCCGCGATCGGGAGCAAGTTGGCGGGAGGATGGCCGCGCCCCATGGCCCGCGCGGCGACGACAGCCGCGGTCCGGTTGCGCACCTTGAACTTGGCCATGATGTTGTGGACGTGAACCTTCACGGTGCCGAGGGACATGCCCAGCTCGTAAGCGATGGTCTTGTTCGGCAGCCCTCGTTCGAGAAGATCCAGCACTGCCTGTTCGCGTGGGGTGAGGATCGCGCCGCCCGCGCCGTGGGCGCGGGGCTCTTGCGGCAATTCGATGCTGCTGCCCTCGTGCGGGAAATAGGTGCCTCCAGCAACCACCAGCCGGATCGCCGCCGCGGCAACCTGGATGCTGCTCGACAGCGAGAGCACGCCTTGCAAGCCCCACCGCGCAGCCAGCGCCTCCGACGCGGCGCGGTCGTTCCCATCCACGGTAACGATCACCGGAAGGTCGTCGCGCCGGGCGCGGAGGTGCCGCACCTGCGGCTCCAGCCAAGGACCGGGCTGCGGTGGCGGGTGCGCCGTGATGAGCGCGGCGGCAGCCCGGCGAAGCGCGTCGTCGTGCAAGGAAGCTTCAGTGTCGCCGATCATCAGCGCCTCGAACTCCTGGCAGGAGCTTTCCAACCAGCAGCGGAGACAACCACGGAGGAACTCACGCGGCTCGACCACGATCAGCAAACGCCGCCCATTCTCAGCTTCCAAGGACATCACGATCGACGCTCCCCTCAATGCAACCGATGCACGAATGGTGAGACGGCATCATATTATTAATACGAAAATGCCTTAGGAATTTTTTTACTGCTCTCACAGGATCGTGACGGACATCTTATTGCGTGCGATTTGCTCGCACTGGTTCGCGCGCGTTTGGAAGACCGTGGTATGCGGGGCTATGCCGCCTTTGCTCCTGCTCCAGGATATCAGCTTGACTTTCGGCGCAACGCCGCTGCTCAGTGGCGCGGAACTTGCCGTTGGCGCGGGAGACCGGGTGTGCCTGGTTGGACGCAACGGCTCCGGCAAGTCCACCCTGCTGCGCATCGCCGCTGGCTTGGTGGAGCCTGATTCTGGGCGGCGCTTCGTCCAGCCCGGCGCCACTGTCCGCTATCTGCCGCAAGAGCCTGACCTCGCCGGATTTCCCACGACTCTCGCCTATGCCGAGGCGGACCTTGGGGCGGCGGCGGAGCAGGAGCGCCACCGCGCGCGCCAAGCGCTGGAACAGCTCGGGCTGACCGGCGCCGAGGCGGTCGCCTCCCTGTCCGGCGGCGAGGCACGCCGCGCCGCGCTGGCCCGCGTGCTGGCCCCCGCGCCCGATATCCTGCTGCTCGACGAGCCGACCAACCATCTCGACCTGCCCGGCATCGAGTGGCTGGAGCGCGCGCTGGCCGGGATGCGCGCCGGCATCGTGCTCATCAGCCACGACCGCCGGTTGCTCGAAAGCCTCTCGCGCGCGACGGTCTGGCTCGATCGCGGCATCACCCGCACACTTGACCGCGGCTTCGCGGCGTTCGAGGCGTGGCGCGACGCGGTGCTGGAGCAGGAGGCGGCCGAACGCCACAAGCTCGGCCGCAAGATCGCGATGGAGGAGGACTGGCTGCGCTACGGCGTGACCGCGCGGCGAAAGCGCAACCAGAAGCGGCTCGCCGATTTGCGCGCGCTCAGGATCAGGCGCAAGGAGCAGCGCGCGGCGCAAGGGACGGCGCGGCTCAGCGCGGCCCAGGCCGATCTCTCCGGCCAATTGGTCGTGGCCGCGGATCGCGTGTCGAAATCCTTCGGCGATCGCCCGATCGTGCTGGACTTTTCGACGCGGATCATGCGCGGCGACCGGGTCGGGATCATCGGGCCGAACGGCGCCGGCAAGACCACGCTGCTCCGCGTCCTCACTGGCACGTTGGCGCCGGACGCAGGCGAGGTCCAGCTCGGCGCCAACCTTGCGATGGTGGTGCTGGACCAGCGCCGCGAGACCCTGGACCCAGCGCAGAGCCTGCGCCGCGCCCTGGTCGGCGGTCCGGGCGATAGCGTCACGGTCGGCGGCCAGAGCCGGCACGTGATTGGTTATATGCGAGACTTCCTGTTCGGCCCGGAGCAGGCCAACACGCCCGTCGGCAGCCTCTCCGGCGGGGAGCGCGGCCGGCTCGCCTTGGCTCGCGCCTTCGCCCGCCCCTCTAACCTGATCGTGCTCGACGAGCCGACGAATGACCTGGACCTGGAAACCCTTGAACTGTTGCAGGAGCAAATATCTGATTACGCCGGGACGGTGCTGCTGGTCAGCCACGACCGCGACTTCCTGGACCGCGTCGTGACCTCAACCATCGCCAGCGAAGGCGGTGGGCGTTGGGTCGAGTACGCGGGCGGCTATTCCGACATGCTCGCGCAGCGCGGCGCGGCGATCATCCCGCCCGCCCGGCAGCCCAGGGAGGCGCGACGGGCGGCAGCGCCTCGGACACGGGCCGACTCCCGCGCGCGCCGCATGAGCTTCAAGGACCGGTTCGCGCTGGAGAGGCTGCCAGGGCAGATCGACGCGCTTCAGGCGGAGATCGCGCGGCTCGGCGCGCTGCTCGACGATCCGGATCTCTACGCGCGCGATCCCGCCCGGTTCGCCGCGATCACCCAGGCCCTCGCCGCCGCCCAGGAGAGGCTCGCAGCCAGCGAGGAGGAATGGCTCAGGCTGGAGATGGAGCGCGAGGACAGTGAAGGCTGAGCATCCTGCGCCAGCGCCGGACCCGGCGCTGCCCCATATCGTGATCATCGGCGGCGGGTTCGGCGGCCTGACCTGCGCGCAGGAACTGCGCCGCGCCAAGGCCCGCGTGACGATCGTTGACGCGCGCAACTTCCACCTGTTCCAACCCCTGCTCTACCAGGTCGCGACCGCCGCGCTGTCACCGGCCGACATCGCCATGCCGATCCGCGGCATCCTATGGCGCCACGGCAATGTCCGGGTGGTGCTCGGGCGGGTGGAGGCCATCGATCGCGCGGCGCGCGTCGTCCGCCTGGACCATGGTGAACCGCTGCGTTACGATTACCTGGTCGTGGCGACCGGCGCGCGGCATTCTTACTTTGGAAACGACGCGTGGGAGCCGTTCGCCCCCGGCCTCAAAACGATCGAGGACGCGCTCGCGATCCGCCATCGCGTCCTGGTCGCCTTCGAGAGGGCCGAGCTCGCCGAGGATTCGGAGGAGCGCCGCCGCCTGCTCACCTTCGCCGTGATTGGCGGCGGGCCGACGGGCGTGGAGATGGCCGGCGCGATCGCCGAGCTGGCGCGGCTGGAATTGGCGCGGGAATTCCGGGGCTTCGACGCGAAAGCCGCGCGTGTCATTCTGGTCGAGGCGGGGCCGGGCATCCTGCCGCACTTCCCGCGCTCGCTCTCCGAGAAGGCGCGGCGCTCGCTCGAACATCTCGGCGTAGAGGTGCTGACCGGCACCAAGGTCGAGCAGTGCGACGCGGAGGGCATCATCGCCTCTGGCCAGAGGATCGAGGCGCGCACCCTGGTCTGGGCCGCCGGCGTGGCCGCCTCGGGCGCGTCCGCCTGGCTCGGTGCCGAGGCCGACCGCGCCGGACGGGTGCGCGTCGCCCCCGATCTCTCCCTGCCCGGTGATCCCAACGTCTTCGTCATCGGCGACACCGCCCTCGTTCTGGGCGGCGACGGCAAGCCGGTGCCGGGGATCGCCCCCGCCGCCAAGCAGGAGGGGGCCTATGTCGCGAAGCTGCTGGAACGGCGGCTGCGCGGGGCACCGCCGCCGCCGCCCTTCCGGTACCACCACGCGGGCGACCTCGCGACCATCGGGCGCAAATCGGCGGTGATGGATTTCGGCTGGATCAAGCTCAGCGGCCTGCTCGCCTGGCTGCTCTGGGGCGGGGTCCACATCTTCTTCCTGATCGGCTTCCGCAACCGCGTGATCGTGCTGCTGGGGTGGTTGTGGACGTACTTCACGGGGGAGCGCGGCGCGCGGCTGATCACCGGGACGGGGCGGGAGTTGTGATAGGTGGCCCTGTCCGGTGGCCGTTTCGGCGGCGCACCTGGAAAACACCGGGTTCTTCGCTTTGCCGGCCGATATGGCCGGAGATAACCTGAGTGGGCTTTCCGTTTCTCCCCCCCATGGCGCGATACTATGTGGAGACTAGAAACTGGCGCCTCGCCACCTGACGCCAGCCTTCGCGGAGAATGACGATGACCACGGACCCGATCGATTTCGCTGCCGTCTTCGCTCGCCTGGCGGCCGAGGGCTGTCGCGAGGAAACGACACACCTCGGCGGCGTTGACGTGCGCCTGGTCCGGGTGGCCGGCGGAGGCGAGGGAAGGTGGGACCACCACGACCACTCCACGGAAACCGTGGTGGTCTGGAGCGGCGACTTCACTGTGGAGTTCCGCGACCGCACGCTCCGGCTCGGCCCCGGCCAGTGCTGCGTGGTGCCGGTCAATGCCGAACACCGTGGAACGTCCCGGAACGGGGCTGAGGTCGTCCTGTTCCAAAACAGCCCTGCGAGAGCGTGATCGCCCGAGGCGGACCGTTCCCATGCGGGGTCACGGGAACGCCGACGCGACCTGGTGCGAACCGTCCCAGATCATCCGCAGCGCCACATAGACCACCATCGCCAGCCCCGCCCAGGCCAGCCAGCGCCACCGCGCGATGATCCGGGCCACCGCGTCGGCGGCGACCGCCATCAGCAGCACCCCGATCAGCAGCCCGAGCGTCAGCACAAGCTTGCTCTCGCCCGAGGCGCCAGCGACGGCCAGCACGTTGTCGAGACTCATCGACACGTCCGCCAGCACGATGCGCAGCATCGCCCGCGCCAGCGTGGGCGACGACCGCGCCCGTCCCCGCTCGGCACCCTCGCCCGCGATGTCGCGGTACATCTTCCACGCCACCCATAACAGCAGCAGGCCGCCGGCGAGCGTCAGCCCGATCACCTGCAACAGGCTGAGCGCAACCAGGCCGAAGCCGATGCGGATCGCGGTCGCGGCACCAATGCCGAGCGCGATGGCCTTGCGCCGCTGCCCCTCCGGCAGACCCGCCGCCGCCAGGCCCACCACCACCGCGTTGTCGCCCGCCAGCGCGACATCGATCAGCACCACCTGCGCCAGCGCGCCGAGTTCATGGCTCCAATCAAACGACATCGCGGCGCGGCATCCTGCGGTTTGGGGCTTGTCAAGCGAAGGCGGAGACGGTCTAGCTCCGCCCACCCCACTACGAAGCGGCCCGGCGCATTATGGTTCCCCGCTACACACGTCCCGAGATGGGCGCCATCTGGGCGCCCGAGAACCGCTACCGCATCTGGTTCGAGATCGAGGCCCTCGCCGCGGAGGGCATGGCCCGCGTCGGCACCATCCCGGAGGACGCCGCGCGCGTCATCCGCGAGCGGGGCGCGGCGCGCGTCGCCGACATCGGCCCGGCCGAGATCGAGCGGATCGACGCGATCGAGCGCGAGACCCGCCATGACGTGATCGCCTTCCTGACCTGGCTCGCCGAGGCGATCGGCCCCGAGAGCCGCTTCGTCCACCAGGGCATGACCTCCTCGGACGTGCTCGACACCTGCCTCTCGGTCCAGCTCGTCCAGGCGACCGATCTGCTGCTGCGC
>DATFDN010000211.1:0-14771 GCA_035252035.1 Acetobacteraceae bacterium
ATGCCACCTCGGCCGCGTTCGCGATGGACCTGCCCTGGGACAAGCTCGATGTCGTCACCTGGTCCTGGCAGAAGGTCTTGGGGGGAGAGGCGGCGCATGGGATGCTCGCGCTCTCGCCGCGCGCCGTCGCCCGGCTTGAGAACTATGCGCCGCCCTGGCCAATGCCGAAGATCTTCCGCCTGACCAAGGGCGGCAAGGTGAACGAGGGCATCTTCAAGGGCGAGACGATCAACACGCCGTCGCTGCTCTGCGCCGAGGATGCGCTCGACGGGCTGCGCTGGGCTGAACAGGCGGGCGGGCTTCGCGGGCTGATCGCGCGCAGCGAGGCTAATCTCGCCGCCATCGCCGAATGGGTGGCGCGCACGCCCTGGGTCGATTTCCTGGCCGAGGAGGAAGCGACACGCTCCTGCACCTCGATCTGCCTGCGCGTCGATCCGCCAGATCTCGCCAAACCGATCGCCGCGCTGCTCGACAAGGAGGGCGTGGCCTACGATATCGGCGCCTATCGCGACGCGCCGCCCGGTTTGCGCATCTGGGGTGGCGCGACGATTGAGACTGCGGACATTCGCGCGCTGCTACCCTGGCTCGACTGGGCCTTCACGGAGGTTTCCGCCGCGACCCGCGAAGCGGCGGAGTGACCATGCCCAAAATCCTCATTTCCGACAAACTCTCCCCCGCCGCGATCGACATCTTCACCGCGCGCGGCATCAAGGCCGATCTGCGGCTGGGCCTGTCGCCCGCCGAGCTGCGCGGCATCATCGGCGGCTATGACGGGCTCGCCATCCGCTCCGCCACCAAGGTGACGCGCGAGTTGCTGGACGAAGCGGCGTCCCTCAAGGTCGTTGGGCGCGCCGGCATCGGTGTCGATAACGTGGATGTGCGCGCCGCCACCGCGCGCGGCGTAGTGGTGATGAACACGCCGCACGGCAATGCCATCACCACGGCCGAGCACGCCATCGCCATGATGTTCGCCCTGGCGCGGCAGATCCCCGAGGCCTCCGCCTCCACGCGCGCGGGCAAGTGGGAGAAGAACCGCTTCATGGGCGTCGAGCTGACCGGCAAGACGCTCGGCCTGATCGGCTGCGGCAACATCGGTTCGATCGTTGCCGACCGTGCCGTCGGGCTGCACATGAAGGTCATCGCCTACGATCCGTTCCTGTCGGAGAAACGTTCCGTCGAGCTGGGCGTGGAGAAGGTGGAGCTGGACGCGCTGCTGGCGCGCGCCGACATCATCTCCCTCCACGCGCCGCTCACCGACAGCACGCGCGACATCCTCTCGGGCGAGGCTATCGGACGCACTAAGAAGGGCGTGCGCATCATCAACTGCGCGCGCGGCGGGCTGCTCGATGAGGCGGCCCTGGCCGATGCGATCAAGGCCGGGCATGTCGCCGGCGCCGCGCTCGATGTGTTCGAGACCGAGCCGGCCACCGACAGCCCGCTCTTCGCGCTGGAGAACGTCGTCTGCACCCCGCATCTGGGTGCGGCGACCGCCGAGGCGCAGGAGAAGGTCGCGTTGCAGATTGCCGAGCAAATGAGCGACTTCCTGCTGACCGGCGCGGTGACGAACGCGGTCAACATGCCATCGGTCTCGGCCGAGGATGCGCCCCGGCTCAGGCCCTACATGGAACTGTGCCGCCAGCTCGGCGCCTTCGCGGGACAGTTGACGCGGGCGCAAGAAGGCGTGATCCGGCGCGTGGTGATCGAGTACGAGGGCCATGCCGCCGCGTTGAACCACCGCCCGCTCACCGCCGGCGCCTTGGCTGGCCTGCTGACCCCGATGATGGAGGGCATCAACATGGTGAATGCCCCGATCGCGGCGCGTGAGCGTGGGATCGAGGTGGCCGAGACAGTGCATGACCGGCCGAGCGAGTATCAGACCCTGGTGCGCGTGACCGTGGAGGCGGATAAGCTGACCCGCTCGGTCGCCGGCACGCTATTCGCGGGCGCGCGTCCGCGCATCGTGGAGATCAAGGGAATTCCCGTGGAGGCCGATTTCGCGCCGCACATGCTGTATGTCACCAACAAGGACAAGCCCGGATTCATCGGCCGTTTCGGCGCGACCTTGGCGGGGGCGGGCATCAACATCGCTACATTCCATCTCGGCCGGGCGGAAGCGGGAGGCGATGCGATTTGCCTTGTGTCGGTGGACGAGCCCGTACCGGAGGCGGTGCTGGAGATGGTGCGCACCTTGCCGCTGGTGATGCAGGCCACGTCCCTGGCGTTCTGAGGTATCCGGCGCCGCCGCGCCCCAGATGTGATCCGCGTCATAAAGAACATCAACGGCCCTCGCGCATGGTCGCGTGTGGCTAATGTCAAACGGTACCGTACGCCACGCGTTCGGCAAGGCCGCTTGCATCAGGCCACATGTGTCCACAGAGGGATGAAACACTATGAGCGCTACCGCAACAGCGACGCAGGACAAGCCATCGGCGGCTCCCCTGATGATGGGGGAAAGCGAGCCTCCCAAGCTCACGCACGCCGACTTCATGCACCACATGACGGCTATGAAGGCCCACTACAAGGCCGCCAATAGCAACGGCGGAATCGGGCCGACGCACGCCTACGCGCTTCCCGTCCATCTCATGTTCGCGCCTCCTGACGCTGAGTCCTCGCCTGCCGAGGCTGCGTCCTCGCCGACTGGCGCCGCGTTCGCGGCTTCCGCCGCGGTCCGACCTCCCAGCCAAGGAAAGGCCGAGGTCGATGCCGCCCTGAGTGCTTCGAAAGCCGGCACGACTGCCTTCGCGGAGCACCAGAAGCGCGCGGTCGAGGCGGCCACCAAGAAACTCCAGGGCGATCATGACACGTCCGACTTCGCCGCGAAAATGAACGCGCAGAAGCAGAAGGCCAAGGAGGAATCCGACAGGCGGATCGACGAGACATTCAACAAGCTGATCGAGATTGGCACGAAGCACCCCGAGCAGCAGCACCGCATCCTGTCGGTGACGCAGCAGATCGGCGCTTTCTTCACCAGCCTGCTGGCGAACATCGCCGGTTTCTTCCTGGACATTTACCGCAAGATCGTCGGCTGGATCAATTCAGCGGCCGATTGGGTCAAGGGCGCGGCAGCGGCCGTTAACGACTGGATTCACGGCGCTGTCAACAAGATCACCCATTTCTTTGCTGGCTTGTGACAGCATCACCTTGGCGGGCAGCGGCGCTGCCCGCCTGCTTTCCGCGGAGATCAAGATGAGCGCAACAACCAGCCTGCCTCCGGCAAGCGGCGGCGCGCGGCAAGGAGATGTGTCGCCGGAGGAATTCCTGCGCCATATGTCGGCGATGCAGCATCAGTACCGGACGGTGTCCCCGTCTGGCGCCGCATCGGTAAACCTTTACCATCTTCCCGCCCATCTCACGGTGGCGGCGGCACCCGCGACGACCAACACAGGCGCGGCCACGCTGGTATCAAACGCGGCGGCGACGCGGATTCCCGTAGCGTTCGGCACGCTCGTCGCGGCCGGGACGCCGGCCCAAGCCGCGCAATCAATCGCCGAGGTGATGCATGAGCAACACCAGAGGACGCTCAGCTTCATCGCCGTGCATCGCGATGCGATGATGCAGGCGCTCGCGGCAGCGGGTCAGCCGAACAGCACGCAAGCCTTTGTGCAGCAGATGAACGCGCAGCGGAATCGGGTCAAGGCCGCTCATGAAGCCCAGATCGACGCGATGTTCGCGCGCCTGACCGCTATTGGCGCCGCGCATCCCGCCGCCAGGCCGGTGATCCTTCACACCGGCAACAAGGTCGGCGGCTTCGTCGCGGGCATCGGGGCGGAGGCCGCGCATGTCGCGAGTACGGTGAAATCGGCCGTCGCCGCCGGCGGATCCGCGGTCGCCAAGGCGGCCGAGACGGTCGGCCATTGGGCATCCGGCGCCGCGAAGAGCGTGGGCCACTTCTTTGGAGGGCTATTCTAGGCGCCGTGGCAGCCTTGCGCAGCGCCCTCGGCCAGCCGTCGCGCGGCAGCGGCGAGGCCGGGGTCAAGTGGCGCGCGAGGCCAGGTAATCGGCCAAGGCGCCCTCGGGCGCCTTGCGGTAGAGCCCGCTTCGTCCGGCAACGGCCCCGGTCAGGCGATGCATCGCCACCGCCATCTCCGCGGCCTTGAGGACGGTGGCGATGCCGTCCAGCACCAGGACACCATCGATGGTGAATGGCCGCTCACGCGCGAGCAGCAGCATCGGCAATCCGCCAGCCGGGATCAGCACATCCGCGCCGCGCCCGATCAAGGGCCGCGCCTGCCGCGCGAACTCCGCGCGCAACGCGGCGTACTCGTCCGCGTCTTCGAAGGCGCGCACGAGGCGCGGCAGATCGGCCGCGATCGCGGTCACGCCGACGACGCGGCGCTCAAGGCCATGGCGACGGATCTGTTCCTCGTGCCAGGGGATGAAGACGGGGCTGATCGTGACAAGACCCACGCGCCGCCCCAGCGAGCAGGCGTACAGCATCGTCGCTTCGCCCAGACTCACCACTGGAATATCCACCGCGCCCCGGCACTCGACTAGGCCGGGTTCCTGGAAATGGCCGATCACGAACGCATCGAAACCCTGGCGCTCAGCCCGCAGCGCCGCCTGGATCGTCTGGTCGGCGCAGCGGAACTCGGTCAGAGGGTGGAAGTGGCGATCGGGCGGCGACACGCCGTGCAGATCGACCGATGTTCCGGGCGCGGCAAGACGACGCAGGCGGTCCCGGAGCCGATCCATGTACGGGGCCTGCTCGCCGGGATCGAGGAAGCTCTGGTACCAGATCCGGATCGCCTCGGCCATCATTGCCTCCTCCGGTCGCGTTGTCCCCGGAGGAATCTGCTTGGCACGCACCGGATCACCTGCCCCGCATCAGCGGAGCCGGCGATCCGGAGCACATGCCCGTGCTTGGCTACTCTCTCACCGTGCCGTTCGGCCCGGTCCCTTGCGGGTATTGCTGGTTGACGGCGGGCTGCTGGGCCTCTTCCCGCGCCTCCCGCCGCTTCTGATACTTGTGGGCCTCGTGTCCGGCGATGCAGCCGCCGATGGCGCCAAGCACGCCATGATTGGCCAGGTGGCCAGCCGCCGCCCCGGCAATGCCACCGCTGATGCAGCCAATCGCGCTGGCCGGCGGGCTGTAAGCCAGCCCGCCAAGCACGCCGAAGGCGGCAGCGGCAGTCAGGAAACGGAACTTCGTCATGGGCGGGGCCTCCGTTCGTTGCGGTCCTTTATAAGGGGGCTCAAGAAGTGGCAGCAATGGGCCGGCATGATGCCGGCTTCATGATTATCGACGCCGCTTCAACTCCCCCTCCCCTTGCGGAGGGGGCCAGGGGGAGGGGACCGGCCGGAACGCAGCCCAAGTAGCCGTCCCGCCATATCCGGCAGCTCCGCGAAGCGCGCCGCCACCGCGTCGGCCTCGGCGGCCATCTCCGCCGTCCCATAGCCCCAGCCCGCGAAGACGCACGCCAGCCCCGCGCCATGCGCCGCCAGCACGTCATTGCGATGATCGCCCGCCATGACGGCACGCTCCCTCACGCCGCCGCTGGCGCCGAGCGTCGCCAGGACGTGCGCCGGGTCGGGCTTGCGGACCGGGAAACTGTCCCCCCCGCCCACCGCGTCGAACAGCCCGGCCAGGTCGAACGCGGCGAGCAGGCGCCGCGCCACCCCCTCCAGCTTGTTGGTGCAGACGCCGAGCCTCCAGCCGGCCTGGCGCAGGCCACGCAGCGTCCGCGCCACCCCCGGAAACGGGCGGGAGCCGCACGCGCAATGGCGAGCATAGTCGTCGGTGTAGTGGGCGACATCCGCCGCGTCCGGCACGCGTCCGCGCGCGGCGAAGGCGCGCTCGACGAGGCGCTGGACACCATCGCCCACCATGCGGGCCGTCTCCGCCCTGGTGAACGGGGCCAATCCACGTTCGGCCATCAGCCGGTTCAGCGCCGCCGCGAGATCAGGCGCGGAGTCGATCAGCGTGCCGTCCAGATCCAGCAGCAAGGTGGGCCTCGCCGGCTCCGCCACGCGCGCCTCCGTCTGTCGCAATGCGTCAAGCAAAGTGATCGAGCTGTTACGCTCTTGCTTTGACATGGGGTTGCCTCTCCCGTTACCCGGTGCGAGAAGAGTCAAGGAAGCGTGATGACCGCAACCGCCGTCATTTTGGCCGCCGGGATCGGCAGCCGCATGAAATCCGCGCTGCCCAAGGCGCTGCACCCGATCGCCGGACGTCCCATGCTGCGCCACCTGCTGGCGAACTGCGAGGCGGTGTTCGACCGCGTCGTGGTGGTGGTCGGGCCGGAGATGGAGGCGGTCTCCCGCGCCGCCGCGCCGCACCCCACCGTGATCCAGGCCGAGCGTCGCGGCACCGCCCACGCCGCCCGCCAGGCCAAGCAGCATTTCGGCGATGGCGAGGTCGCGATCCTCTACGCGGACAATCCGCTGATCCGCCCGGACACGCTCCGCCGCCTGCTCGGCCGGCGCGCGCGCGGCGACGTGGCGCTCGCCCTGCTTGCCAGCCGCCGCGCCGATCCCGCCCAGTATGGCCGCGTCATCGCGCGAGACGGCCTGGTTGAGCGTGTCATCGAGCATGCCGACGCGACAGAGGAGCAGCGGGCGATCACGCTCTGCAACGGCGGGGTGTTGTGCGCGACGGCTGCGGACATGCGCCGCTGGCTGGACGCGGTGCGCGCCGACAACGCGCAGGGCGAGTTCTACCTGCCCGACATCGTCGCCCTGGCGCGGGCGGAGGGCGCGCGCGTCGCCGCCGTGGAAGCGCCCGAGGCGGAGATGGCCGGCATCAACTCCCGCGCCGAGCTCGCCGCCGCCGAGGCCACGGTGCAAGCCTGGCTGCGCGCGGCGGCGTTGGAGGCGGGGGTGACGATGACCGACCCCGGCTCGGTGTTCCTCTGCGCCGATACCGAACTCGCGCCGGACGTGACCATCGGCCCGAACGTGGTCTTCGGCCCCGGCGTGCGGATCGGGCGCGGCACCGAGATACGCCCGTTCAGCCATCTGGAGGGCTGCGTGGTCGGCGAGGATTGCCTGATCGGCCCGTTCGCGCGGCTGCGCCCCGGCACGGCGCTTGACCGGGGCGTGCATGTCGGCAATTTCGTGGAGCTGAAGGCCGCCACGCTTGGCGCCGGCGCCAAGGCCAACCACCTCGCCTATTTGGGTGACACGGAGGTAGGCTCCCATAGTAATATCGGCGCTGGCACGATTACCTGCAACTACGATGGCTTCGCCAAGCACCGGACGCGCATCGGCGCCAACGCCTTCATCGGCTCGGACACCGCCCTGGTGGCCCCTGTCTCCGTGGGCGACGGCGCCATCACCGGCGCGGGCAGCGTCATCACCAGGGACGTGGCCGCCGACGCGCTGGCGATCGCGCGCGGCCAGCAGGTGGAGAAGCCCGGCGGCGGCGCCGCCTTCCGGGCGCGGCGTGGACGGAAGGAGAGATAGGCCATGTGCGGCATCATCGGTGTGATCGGCTCGCGTCCGGCGGCACCGCTCGTCGTCGATGCGCTGCGCCGCCTGGAGTACCGCGGCTATGACAGCGCCGGGGTCGCCACCTTGGTCAACGGGCACATCGAGCGCCGCCGGGCGGAGGGCAAGCTCGGCAACCTCGCCGCCGCGCTGGAGCGCAGCCCGCTCCCTGGCACGATCGGGATCGGCCACACGCGCTGGGCGACGCATGGCGCGCCCACCGAGGGCAACGCCCATCCGCACGGCACTCCCCGTGTCTCCGTGGTGCATAACGGCATTATCGAGAACCACGCCGAGCTGCGCGCCGAGTTGGAGGCCAAGGGCCAGGTGTTCTCCACTGAGACCGACACCGAGACGGTGGCGCAGCTCGTGGATCTGCACCTCAAGCGCGGCATGACCCCGATCGAGGCGGCGGGCGCCGCGTTCAAGCGGCTGCACGGCGCCTACGCGCTGGCGATGATCTTCGCCGGCCACCCCGAGCTGATCATCGGCGCGCAGAACGGCGCCCCACTCGCAGTGGGGTTCGGCGAGGAGGAGATGTTCGTCGGCTCCGACGCCCTCGCCCTCGCCCCACTGACCCGGCGCATCGCCTATCTGCGCGACGGCGACTGGACGGTGGTGGACCGCAAGGGCGCGCGCTTCTTCGACGCCAGCGGTGAGGAGACCACGCGCGAGATCAAGCTGACCCGGCTCACGGGCGCCGCGATCGGCAAGGGCAACTACCGCCACTTCATGGAGAAGGAGCTGCACGAGCACCCGGCGGTGATCGGCGACACGTTGCACCGCATGGTCAGTCCTTCGACCCGCGCCGTGAGCCTCCCTGCCCTGCCCTTCGACCTGGCCGCGATCCCGCGCATCACCATCAGCGCCTGCGGCTCGGCCTTCTATGCCGGCTTGGTCGGGCGCTGGTGGTTCGAGGCGCTTGCGCGCATCCCCGCCGATGGCGACGTCGCCAGCGAGTTCCGCTACCGTGCGCCGCCGATGCCGCGCGGCGGGCTTGGCCTGCTGGTCAGCCAGTCCGGCGAGACAGCCGACACGCTGGCCGCGCTGCGCTACATGCGCGAGCAGGGCCAGCACGTGCTCTCCGTCGTCAACGTGCCCGAGAGCACGATGGCGCGGGAATCGGAAGCGGTGCTGGAGACCATCGCCGGGCCGGAGATCGGGGTCGCCAGCACCAAGGCATTCACCGCGCAGCTCGCGGTGCTCGCCTGCCTCGCGCTCGCCGCCGGGCGGGCGCGCGGGGCCATCACGGCGGAGGCGGAGGCGGCGATGACCGCTTCGCTTCTGGAGGTGCCGGGTCGGGCGGCCGAGGCTTTGGAGGATGGCGGGCCGATCCAGGAGATCGCCGCGCGCGTCGCCAAGGCGCGCGATGTGCTGTACCTGGGCCGCGGCAATTGCTTCCCGATCGCGCTGGAGGGCGCGTTGAAGCTGAAGGAGATCAGCTACATCCACGCCGAAGGCTACGCGGCCGGGGAGATGAAGCACGGGCCGATCGCGCTGATCGATCCCGCCGTGCCGGTCGTGGCCATCGCGCCGTCGGGGCCGCTGTTCGAGAAGACCGCCTCCAACTTGCAGGAGGCGGCGGCGCGCGGCGGGCAGGTGATCGTGTTCAGCGACAAGGCAGGCGCGGCGAGGCTGCGCGACATCGCCGCCGCGACCGTGGTGCTGCCCGACGTTGATCCGTTCGTGGCGCCGATCCTGTACTCGATTCCGGTGCAACTGCTCGCCTATCACGTGGCGGTGCTGAAGGGCACCGATGTCGATCAGCCGCGCAACCTCGCCAAGTCCGTCACCGTGGAGTAGTGTCATGCGGGACTACTGGCTTGATGTCCTGGTCCAAGGCTATCCGGGCAAGTCGGTCTGCCATGGCGGGTTGGGCTGGAGCACGATCGCGCTGCTGCGAGGCGCCGATCGTGTCGCGCTGATCGACGCCGGGACGTTCAGCCATCGCCCGCTTCTGCTCGCCGGCCTCGCCCGCCACGGGCTCGCGCCCGAGCAGGTGACGGATGTCGTGCTCACCCACGCGCATCATGACCACGCCATCAACTGGGTGCTGTTCGACAGGGCGCGCATCTGGATTGGGGCGAAGGAGCTTGAGTGGGCGGTCAACGAGCCCTGGGGCCGCACGCCGGTCCCCGAGCTTTACATTCGCGAGCTGCGCGGCGCTCCGTCCGCGCGGCTTGTCCGCGATGGCGAGGAGGTGCTGCCCGGCTTGGTGGCGCATGACGCGCCGGGGCACACGCCGGGGCATCTGATGTTCGTGCTGCGCGGGGCCGAGCGCGACGTGATCTTCACCGGCGACGCCGCCAAGAACCGGGCCGAGCTCCTGAGCCGGAGCGCGGACATGACATACGACGCGGCAGTGTCGGCGGCCTCGATCGAGCGCATGTGGACGCTCTGGCGGCGGCGTCCGAACACACTGCTGGTGCCGGGCCATGATTTGCCGATGGTGCTCGACGCGGGGGGCCGCCCGAGTTTCGTGGGCACCCGCGAGGCGGCGATCACCGCATGGTTCGATGATGATTTGGAGAAGACGACGCGGTTTGAGTTGACGATCGGGCGATAGTCCATGCGGGACGATCTCCGCGAGGGCGCTCCCCCGTGCTATCCACGGAGGACGCATGTGCTATGATCATCGATCGATGGGCCTTGGTGTAACGGGATCGTGTAAATCCTGTCTCGCCTGACTTACTAAATTGCAGAATGTCAAAACAGCAAGGTCGTCGAATGCCGGCCTTCTATGTAGGGGAGATGGAGAGATGAGCTCAATTACGGCGAAAACACTTAGGCTAAGCTTGGTATTGCCGATTGCCTGCGTAGGCTTGGCGCTCGGTCCTGCCGGCTCGGCATACGCGCAGCAAGCCCCGAGCGCCAATGGATGCACCCAGGCCCAGAAGACGCAGGGCCTCCCACCCTCAGTCCAAGATCGAGCGCAGCGGGCCGATCAGGAGCAAGCATCCGGTCCCGGTCCCTCTTACGAGGCGCAGAAGACGCAGGGCCTTCCGCCATCCGTGCGTGACCGGGCGCAACAAGCCGCGGCCGGCACGAACGCTCCTTGCGGCTAGCGCCAAACCTGCTGATCGCGACTCAGGGGCCATCCCGACGCGAGTGCGCTCAGGTTGATAGGGTGGCGAACGCTCTCGCTGATTCGGGTGCGAACAAAACGGCTCCCCTCCTCATTGAGGAGGGGAGCCTGATCAAGGAGACGATGGTTTACGGCGTGGAAGGGGGAAACGGCGTGAGCGGGCCGACAGTCCCCAAGTCTCCCTGGTTTCCCTCGCCGTTCACGAGGAACGGGAAGGCGTTGAAGTTCGATGGAGAGACCGGGAAGCCCGGAGGCGCGTCCGCTATCTGGTAATCGAACATGGGCGCCTCATACTGGCCGGAAATGAGCCCTTCGAGCTTGCCGTTGTTGAGGCCCTTCTGATCGTCCAGTTGCTTCTGCCCATGGTGGGTTCGGGCCATGTATTGCCGCGTCACCGGCAGGAAGTTTCCCCGTCCCACATCGAACCGGAAGCGGCCCCTGTTTCCCCGCCCCGGAAAGCCGGGTTCCGGGAGGACGGTGCCGAGGAGCCGCGGCGTCCCCTCTCCGCCGACCGCCGGATTGACGTCCACGGCGAAGATGTCAACGAGCTGGGTTGGATCGGTGACGAACCCTCGGATCGTGATGTTCTGTCTCAGTTCGACGGGAATGTTTCCGCCCTGGATTCCGAGCGCCGGATTGGGCGGAACGGTCAAGCTGGTCCCGCCGGTGCCAACCACGCCCCTGCCCAGCACCATGTACGCCGGACCCGCTTGCGCCACCGTGCCCGGCGCGGTGACGATCTCCACTTTTTCAGCCTCCACCGCGTTGGCGGAGACATAGAACTGCTGGCTCATCGGCCGGTTCGTGGCGCTAACTGGCGCGGCCGGGTTGAATGGCGTGACGGGCGCGTTGGGGTCGAACTTCAACAAGGTGCCCGAGTACGTGATGAAGTCGCCCACCATGAACGGCGCCTGCTTCCACGGATCGGGGGTGGTGTCGCCGGGCTGATTGGGCGCGGCCTTGGCCGGCATGGAGAACGACATCAGCGGCGCGTTGGCCTGTAGGAAGGGATCGTGTCCGGGCGCACCCGGCGCCGGGTTCAGCGGCCGGTTGAACAGCGGACGGTCGGGATCGATCGCCGGGGGCGCCACTTTCGGCACACCCATCGGGTAGCCGTTGCCCGAGGTGACGGTTGGATTGTCCGTATCGGCGGTGAAGCGCGGGTCGGGGCTGTGGGCGAACCCATAACGCCCGACCGGGTCGTTGATCTCCACGACGCTGCCGGTGCCCAGTTGATTCAGTTTCCCGTTCACTTCCAACCGGCCCTTGGCGTAGTCGATGGCGGTGATGAACCCGGCGCCGGCGTTCGCGATCTCTTGGGAGATCGGCAGGATCAAGGCCGCTATATAGGAGCCGGGTGGATTGCCGCTCGCTCCCTTCGTGTCGATGTTGCCCAGTACTGTCACCTCAACGGAGGGAAATCCGGCGCCGAGCAGCGCCCCGCCTCCCGGACCCGCCGTGGGCGCGTCGGCCAACGCCAGCCCGGTTATGGGCTGGCCAAGGGAGTTGGTCGTCGGATGCGTGATCGGCGGGACCGGCTGAGGCGGGAGGGCGTTGTCGTGGACTGGCGTTGATTGCTTGGTGTCGAACAGTTGCGCCCAGGTTAGCGGGTGGGCCGGCATTTGGACCACCATGTTGTCGGGGACAGTGATCGTGATGTTGTTGACCGTCAGCGTCCCCCCGGCGTTCGCCGCCCCGCCCGGCTTCAGGGTCGCCGCCTGGATGAACCCGGTGATCGCGAATCCGGCCGGCACGTTGCTGTTGAGCACGGCCAACTGGGCATGGGCGACCGCGGCCCCGAATGGTCCAAGGGCCATCAGCAACAGAGCCAGTCTAGAGAGCGGTCTCATCACGTCTCCTCCTTTTGTCCTCGGGCGGCCGCTGCCGGGGTTCCTTGCCGGTCGTGCCGGATGGTGTGTCTCGCGCCGACGCTGGTTCAGGGTGCCTGCGGATCGAGATCCAGGAAGGTGGAGATGGGCGTTGTCCGGCCGAACTTGCCCACCGCCGGAACTTCCAGCATCACGTCCGCATTCGGGTCGTGGTCGGACGCGCCGTTCGGCACGAACAACTGGGGATGATCGAAGGGCGCACTTTCATAGACCACACGCTGATCCGTCAGGCCGTGGGAGAGGAAGTTCACCAGGTCTTGGATGTTCTTCTTCGCGCTCGGAACGAACTCGGGGAACCGCAGGCCCGGAATCCCGAAGATGTCCACATCCAGGTCATGGAAGTTGGTGTTCGGGAAGTTCCCGCCCCTGGTATAGAACTCGACGACCTGGCGCAGAGTGGCCGAATCCCCATTGTGGAAATACGGACCCGTGTAATGCACATTGCGCAGATTGGGCGCCTTGAAGTTGCCGTGGATGGCCTGTCGTCCCCGGACCGGCACCGGCTTCTTGGTGGCGGGGTCCAGTTGGATGAACCGCAGGACGTCATCCGGCAGCTTGTTCTGGGCGGCCAATCCCGCCAGCGCCGTGTAGGAGAGCGGGAACGGCTGGTAGTCGTCCTTCGGATTGGCGAAGGGCGACTGTTTCCTGTGCGCGAGATCCGGGGCCGTCGGATGGTCAGGGTCCGGAGCGCTTGGGGCGGTGCCGGCGCGGGCTATGTCCTCCGTGGTGCGCCGGACGCTGATGTTGTAGAAGCCCTTGTCGTAAGTGGCTGATTGCCCGTCTCCCATGACCATGAATTCCAGGATGTCGCGTGGCCTTCCCTGGAAGTTGGGCAGGTTGCTATCCTGCTGCACGATGTCCGCGATGGTGTGGTTGGTCATCACCGGCGCGGCGTGGCAAGCATTGCAGTGGGCGCCGAGATTGGGGTCGTCATCCATGAAGATCGACAGGCCGTGGCGCTCCGATTCGTTCAGGGCGTTGGGGTCCGCCTTTATCCCCTTTGTCGGCGCGCCTTCGTAGCGATCGAACGGCGTGTCATCGGATACGAGGGTCGCCTCATAGGCTTGCACCGCCAAGCCAAAGAACAGGGAGAAGTTCCACATCATTTGTGAATACTCGTTCGGTTTCAGCGCGGCGGGAGCGTTCGCGGCACGCGCCGTTACCTGAGCATTGCCCGAATTCCTAAACATGGTTCTGGGATTGTTGGTCGTGGCGTCCTGTCGCGCCACGGTGCCGGTATCCGACGAGATTACGGCGTCGGAACTCCACCAATCCTCGCTGAAGGCGTCCTTGATCATCTGCTCGTAGGTGCCAATTTTCAGGCCCTGGTCCCCCCGGAAATTCCCGCCGGCATCCAACGTTGCCCGCGACATCCCACCGAGAACACTGTCCTGGGGATGCACGAATTGTTGCTGCAAGGGCCTCAAGCCCAGCAGCTTCTTGCCGTAGTCTGGGAAGATCTTCTGGGGGTTGCCCGGGTGGCTACCGTTCTCGAAGGACATCTCGAAGTTGCTTGCCGGCGGACCCACTGCCTGGGATGCCAGACTGGAGTTGGTGATCCGGAGGAACACCTCCCGTGGCTTTCCATTCGAGTTTTGTATCAGGGTACTGGTGCGGTCCCGGAAGCCAAACGGGTTCAGGCCGTTGAAGATGTAACTGGCCCTTCCCTCCCAGAAATTGTCGAAGTTAAAGATCGCGTTGATCACGGTGGGGGCGTTCCTGGCCTCGGCCCGCCGGACCCGGTCATGGACGTCAACCTTACCCGGATTGGCGAGATTGTATATGTCCGGCTCCTCGGTCCCCTTCTCCACCGCCTTCCCTGGATCGAGCCCGGCGAAAATGGTGTGACGCACGCCCTGAGAGGAGATCACATCGTTTGTGTCACGACTGACATTGGCGGATTCGTCCAGCAACGTGGTATTGCCCCCCCGAGGCGTGCGTTCGGTGGGTCGCAACCACCCATTGAGCGGGAAATCCTTCGCGGTTAGCTGGTGGTTCGGATTGAAATGCCGGAACCCCGGCACATTGAGATTGGCCGGGGGGGGCTGAACAGGACCGGGAGGGACAGGGGTGTTGCGATCGTTCGCCGTGTAGGGAACGGTAGAATCGCCAAAGCTGTTGTCGCCCGCGATGAACGTGTTCTGGAAGTTGGTGTCGTTCAGGCCCGGCGAAATCTGGTTCCTGGTGCGGTTGTCGGCGCCGGCGCTGAAGTGACAGGTGGCGCATGACTGCACCCCGTCGCTGCCCACCTGCATGTCCCAGAACAGGGCCTTGCCCAATCGGATCAAAGCGTCCTCGTCCTTGACGATTCCGGCGGCCTTCAGATCCTTGAAGGAGAGGTCGGTTTCCGGGCCGGGAATCGGAATGGTGTC
>DATFDN010000212.1:0-9651 GCA_035252035.1 Acetobacteraceae bacterium
TCCGACAAGGCGCGCGTAGGTCAGCGCGTGCATTTCGACGATGCGGCCAATCACGCCGGGGCGGTAGCCCGCTTCGATCGCGACCGTCACGCCGGTGCCGTCAGCGCCTCGTCCAGCGTCCATTGCTCCGCCGACGCCCCCGCCAGGGCTTGGATGCGCTCCTCGTCCCGCGCCAACTCGGCTGCCGAACCCGACCAGACCATCTGGCCATGGTCCAGGACATAGGCGCGGTCCGCGATTTCCAGGCTTGCGCGCACATTCTGCTCGACCAGAAGCACCGACATCCCCTCCGCCCGCATCTGCGCGACCACGCGAAACACCTCGCGCACGATCAGTGGGGCGAGGCCCTGGGAGGGCTCGTCGAGGATCAGCAGCTTTGGATTCAGCAGCAGGGCGCGCGCGACGGACAGCATTTCCTGCTCGCCGCCCGAGAGCTGGCGGCCGAGGTTCTGGCGCCGTTCCTGAAGGCGGGGAAACAGCGCATAGACACGCTCGATCGTCCAAGGGCCGGGCCGCTCCAGCGGCACACGCAGGTTGTCGTGGACTGTCAAATTGGGAAAGATCTTGCGGCCTTCCGGCACGTAGCCGACGCCAAGCGCGGCAACGCGAAACGGCGGCAGGCGCGTGGTTTCGCGGCCGAAAATCGTGACCCGGCCGGTGCGGGCAGGCGTGAGGCCGACCAAGCTGCGCAACGTGGTGGTCTTGCCGGCGCCGTTGCGGCCGAGCAGCGTCGTGATCTGGCCCTCGGCCACGTCCAGCGACACGTCGTGCAGGATGTGGCTCTTGCCGTAAAAAGTGTTCAGCCTTTCGGCGGTCAGCGCGCTCATTCCGCCTTCCCCAGATACGCGGCCTGCACGGCCGGGTCGGCGGCGATCTCGGCCGGGGTGCCCTCCGCCAGCGGGCGCCCCTGGTCAAGCACCATGATCCGGTCGGCAAGGTTGAAGACCACGCGCATGTCATGCTCGATCAGCACGACCGTGTAGTGGCTCTGCTTATGCAGCCGGCGGATCAGACCCGCGATCTGATAGGTTTCCTGCTCGCCCATTCCCGCCGTGGGCTCGTCAAGCAGCAGGATGCGCGGGCGCAGCGCGAGCGTCATGGCGATCTCGGCGGCGCGCTGGTCGCCATGCGACAATTCGCCCACGAGCCGCTGCGCCTGGGCCGTCAGTCCGGTCGCGACAATCAGCTCGTCGATGCGATCACGCACCCGCGCGGCCTCGGCGCGGCTGATCCAGGGCCGCAGGCGGAATCCCGTGGCGGCCTCCACCGCAACTTGCACATTCTCGCGCACCGTCAACTCCGGGAAGATTTCCGTCACCTGGAAGGTCCGCGCCAGGCCCATCTGAACGCGCCTGGTCGCGTTGGCGCGCGTGATGTCGCGCCCGTCCAGCAGGATTTGCCCCGAGGTCGGCGGGAAGAAACCGGTGATCAGGTTGAAGAACGTGGTCTTGCCCGCGCCGTTGGGGCCGATGATGGCGCGCAGCTCCCCGCCGTCCACCGCGAGCGAGACGGAATCCACCGCGACCAGGCTGCCGAACGCCTTGGTGACGCCGCGCACTTCGAGCAGGCTCATAGCGGCAGCCGCCGGAGGTAGCCGAGCACGCCTCGCGGGAAGAACAGCACCACGACAACGAAGATCAGGCCGATGAAGCTCATCCAGTTCACCGTCTCCGACGAGATATAGTCCTGCAAGGCGACGAACATCGCCGCGCCGATCAGCGGACCCCAGAAGGAGCGCATACCGCCCAGCACCGCCATGATGACGATATCGCCCGAGATGACGTAGTTCAGCGTGGTGGGATCGGCGAAATTGTTGACCAGGGCATAGAGCGCCCCGGCGACCGATGTGAAGAAGGCCGAGATGGTGAATGAGAGCCAAACGTGGAACTCGACCGGGATGCCAAGGAAGCGCGCGCGGCGCTGGTTCTCGCGAATGGCGATCAGCGTGCGGCCGAACGGCGCGCGCAGCAGCAGCGCCATAAGCCCAACGCAGACCGCGAACGTGGCCAGGACGAAGTAGTAGAAGAGGATCATATTGTTCTGGATGTCGATGACCAGGGGACCGATGCTGATCGGCTGGCGCACGAACCCCCTGAGCCCGTCATAGCCGCCGGTGAAGTCGTTCCACGTATAGGCGATGTAATAGCATATCTGCCCGAAGGCGATCGTCAGCATGGCGAAGTAGACGCCCTTGCGCCGCACGATCAGCGCCCCGAACAAGGCGCCGCCGAGCGTGCCCACAAGGGCGCCGATCAGCACGGCAAGCGGCGTGCTGTTGGCGAGATATTTCAGCGTCAGCCCGCAACCATACGCGCCAAGGCCGAAGTACGCGGCATGGCCGAACGACATCACGCCGGTGAAGCCGAGCAGGAAGTTGAGGCCCATCGCCGCGAGGCCGAACGCCAGGATGCGCGTGGCGAGCGAGGTGTAGCCGCCGATCGCGGGCAGCCAGACGGGCACGGCCAGCAGCACCGCCCAGACAAGCGCGACCGAGAGCCAGTTGCCGTACGTGGGCCGGCGGTGGAAGGCCTCGCTGACCGTGGTGGTGCTCACGTCATCATTCCTTCCTCGCCCAGCAGTCCGCGCGGCCTGAGCAGCAGCACCAGGATCATGATGAGGTAGATCACCACCTCGCTGCCAGAGGGATAGAAGACGGTGGTGACGCCCGCCGCCACGCCGATGATGAGGCCGCCCAGCAAGGTGCCAACCATGCTGCCGACGCCGCCCACGATGATGGCGATGAAGGCCGGCATCAGCAGATCGTCGCCCATGTTGGGATTGAGCCCGATCTGCCCGCCCGCCAGAACCCCGGCCAGCCCGGCCAGGAAGATGCCCAGGCCGAAGTTGAACGAGCGCAGCAGGCGCACATTGATCCCCAGCGCCGCCACCGTCTCCAAGTCAAGCGTGCCGGCGCGGATGCGCATTCCCATCCGCGAGTGGCGCAGGAACAGGAACAGCGCCACGACCGCCAGGATGACGATGCCGATGATGAACAGGCGATAGCCGGTCAGGAAGAAGAACTCGGTGCTGATCGGCTGGTTGATGCTGGCTGGAACCGTGAGCGGCAGCGCGTTCGGCCCCCATGCGGTGCGGCAGAGATCCTGGATGATGAAGGCCAGTCCAAAGGTCAGCAGCAGGCTGTAGACCGGGTCGCGCGGATAAAGCGGGCGGATGATGGTCCGCTCCAGGATCAGCCCGATCACGCCCACGATCAGCGGTGAGGCGACCAGCGCGGCCCAGAAGCCGATATAGGGGACCAGCAGGAACGCGAAATAGCCGCCGAGCGCGAGGAAGTTTCCGTGCGCGAAATTGATGACGCCGCTCAGGTTGAGGATCATCGCCAGCCCGAGGGCCATCAGCACATAGAACAGGCCGACGATGACCCCGTTGAACACGTTGAACAGGACAAGGGTGAGCAAGGGAGGCCTCCTGCGCGTTTCGTCATTGCGTTGACCCCTCCCCCAGCCCCCTCCCCTCGCGGGAGGGGTTGGGGGAGGGGGACACGCACCGAAACCAGCCTACGCTGTCGGCCAAGTCATGTGGCAGCCGGTCTCCGACACCGGCAACGCCGCCTTGTCGCCGGGCACGATGCTCTGGACCGTGACCAGATTGGCGGGATTGCCGCCCTCCGCCGGATGCGGCGTGCCGACGAAGATGTTTGCCATTAGCTGGTGATCGCCCTCGCGGTAGTAGACCCGCCCCTTCTGGCACTTCACCTCGTCGGGCAAATCCTCGCCCTCGAGAGCCTTGGCCATCTTGATCGCATCGAGGCTCTTGGCCTTCTCGGCGGCAAGCTTGACCGAATGAACGCCGACCCAGCCGAACCAGTGTCGTGCCGAAGCGGCAGGTACATTGTACGCCTTCTTGACCAGGTCGTTGAACGCCATCGCGGCGGGAACGTCGGGCTGGTTCCACCACCACTCATAGTCCCACCAGCCGGTTAGTGCCTCCCGTGGGACGGAATACAAGCTCTCCAGCTCGTACAATGCGCCGCCCAGCGCCATTTGCTTGTCCAGGCCGAACTGCACGAACTGCTTCATGCAGTTGACCTGCGCCAGCCCGCCCATGTTGTTGAGCAGCACCTTCGGACCGTAGGCGCGCGCCTTGATGAGGCTGGCCGAGAAGTCGGTGGTGCTGAGCGGCAGCATGTCGCCCTGGTACTCCCCGCCCGCCTCCTTCAGATTCTTGACGAAGGCAGCCTGCAAGGTCTGGCCATAGGCATAGTCAGGCGTGATGAAGTACCACTTCTTGCCGAAGCGCTTGATCAGTTCGCCCGAGACGGCGTTAGCGTCCATGCTGGTGGTGTTGCAGACGCGGAACACGTTCCACTTGCAGTCCTTGCCGGTGATCGGGTCGGTGTGTCCGCCCGGCACGATCTGAAAGACCTTGTGCTCGTTGGTCACTTGGCTGAGCGCGTAGGCGATGCCCGAGTTGACGTCGCCGAAGATGGCGCTGACATGGTCGCGGTTGATGAGCTTGAGCGCCTTCTGTACCCCGGTGCCCACGTCGTTGGCCGAGTCCTCGACCAGCAGCTCCACGGGACGCCCGAGGATGCCGCCTTTCTTGTTCACGTCCTCCACGGCGAGCTTCGCGCCATTCACCTCGGATTGGGCGAAGGCGGAGTAGATGCCGGTGATCGGATCGACGAAGCCGATCCTGACCGGCTCCTCCCCCCGCGCCTTGATGATCGAGGGGGCCGCCAGCGCGATGGCGCCGAGCGATGCGCCAGCCTTGACCAATGTGCGCCGGGCCATGCCAGGCGCGGACCTGCTTCCCATACACGTACTCTCCCAAACCCAAACGGCGTCTATGTCGCGGCGCGTCGCGCTCTTTACTAACAATGCAGCTTAGCCTCGGACCAGAGAAAGGTCGAGCGATGGACTGCACCTCGTTGCGGGAATAGGACAAGTCTGTCCGATTTTGTAGACGCCGCCGTTCACGATCGCGGGATCGACCTGATCTCTACTGGTCCGTGCGCTATACAGCAACCCGCACAACCGTGGGCTAGTCCCATGCTGATCCGCCTTCTCGCCGCGCTGCCATTCCTCGGCATCCTGGTCGGGTCCATCTTCCTCAACCGGGTCGAGCCGCTCATCGCCGGGCTGCCAGCGCTGCTGGCGTGGCTGGTGATGTGGGTCGTGCTGACCAGCGTGATCATGGGACTGATCTACCTGCTCGATCCGGAGAACCGGGGGCCGCCGGACGGCGAGACCGAGCGAAGCGCGAAGCCATGAACGCGGGTTCCGCGCTCGCCATCATTGCCTTCACGGCGGCCCTGGCCCTGGGCCTTGGTCTGTGGGCACGGCACGGCAAGTCCATGAGCCTGGAGGAGTGGACGGTGGGCGGCCGCCACTTCGGCTCGATCTTCGTGTTCCTGCTGCTTGCCGGCGAAATCTACACCACGTTCACCTTCCTCGGCGGCAGCGGCTATGCCTACGGGAAGGGCGGCCCAGCCTATTACATCATCTCCTATGGCTGCCTGGCCTATGTGATCTCCTATTGGCTGCTGCCGCCAATCTGGCGCTATGCCAAGGAGCGGCACCTCGTCTCGCAGCCCGACTTCTTCGTGGCGAAGTACGACAGCCCCGCGCTCGGGGTTCTGGTCTCGATCGTCGGGATCGTCGCGCTGGTCCCGTATCTCGTGCTGCAATTCAAAGGGCTGGGCATCATCGTCTCCACCGCCTCGTACGGGCTCATTCCGCCCCACGTGGCGATCTGGATTGGCGCGGCGGTGGTGACGGCCTATGTCATTGTGTCCGGCATGCACGGCTCGGCCTGGACCTCCGTGCTCAAGGATTTCACGATTCTCGCCGTCGTGGTGTTCCTGGGGATCTATCTTCCGATCCACTGGTACGGCGGATTCGATCGCATGTTCAACGCGATCCAGGCGGCCAAGCCGGGCTTCCTGGCGCTGCCGGCCAAGGGGCAGAGCCTCGCCTGGTTCGATTCGACCGTGGCGCTGACCGCGCTTGGCTTCTTCATGTGGCCGCACGGCTTCGCCGCTAGCTACTCCGCCAAGCACGAGCGGGTGTTCCGCCACAACGCGATCCTGCTGCCGCTCTACCAGCTCATCCTGCTGTTCGTGTTCTTCGTGGGCTTCGCCGCGATCCTACAGGTGCCAGGGCTCACCGGCCCGGAGATCGACCTCGCGCTGTTCCGGCTGTCGCTCAAGACCTTCAGCCCCTGGGTGGTCGGCATCATCGGCGGCGCCGGCGTGCTGACCGCGCTGGTGCCGGGCTCGCTGATCCTGCTCGCGGCGGCGACGCTACTCTCCAAGAACGTCTACCGGACGTTCCGTGGCGCGACGAGCGACGCGCATATCTCGATGGTCGCCAGATGGCTGGTCCCGGTGGTCGCACTCGTCTCCGTCTACTTCACCCTCCGGGGCGGCAACACGATCGTTGCCTTGCTGCTGATGGGATACAGCTTTGTCACGCAGTTCTTTCCGTCGGTGCTGATGAGCCTCCTGCGGCACAATCCGGTGACAAAGGAAGGCGCGTTCATCGGCATCTGCGTCGGCGTCATCACGGTGGCGGTGATGTCCTCGCTTGACGTGTCACTCGCCAAGGTCGCCCCCTCGGCGCCACAGGCGTTCCAGGATCTCAATATCGGCATCGTTGCGCTCGGCCTCAATATCATCGCGACAACCATCGTCAGCGCCGTCACCCGCCGCGTTCCCTCGCCCCACCACGCCTGATAGCTTCGTGCCCTGAAGGGGAGGAAGGGATGCCGGAGCTGTCATCGCTGATCGCAGGCCCCGAGCCGGTCTGGGCGCCGCTCGTGCTCAATCCCATGATGGCGCGGCTCGCGGCGAGCGCCGGCTTTCCCGCGCTCTACCTGGGCGGCGGCTCGATGGGCTATTTGAAGTGCTTCACCGAGGCGAACCTGACGCTCACGGAGATGGTCCAGGCCGGGCTCGACATCCGCGCCGCCTGCGACCTGCCGCTGATCCTGGACGCCGCCGGCGGCTGGGGCGATCCGATGCACCTGCGCCGCACCATCCGGCTGGCGGAAGCGGCCGGGTTCGCCGCCATCGAGATCGAGGACCAGTTGCTGCCCAAGCGGGCGCATCACCATATCGGGCTCGAACACAACATCCCGGCCGAGCTGATGGTGGCGAAGGTGGCGGAGAGCGTCGCCGCGCGCCGCTCCGACACGTTCCTCGTCATTGCCCGCACCAACTCGGTGCGCAACGCCGGCATGGACGAGGCGCTGCGCCGCGCCGAGGCGATGAAGCGCGCCGGGGCGGACATGCTATTCGTGCTGGCGCGCACGCCCGAGGAGTGGCGCTTCATCGCCGAGCGGCTGGGGCCGCCGCTCATGTACATGACGTCCTCGAACGGGGTCGGCGCCATGGCGATCCTGGCCGCCGAGCTGCACCGCATGGGCTATCGCCTGTTCGTCGATCCGGTGATGCCGCTGCTCGCCATGCACCGCGCGCTGCGCCAGTCCTATGCCGCGCTGCGCGACGGCCGGCCCGATCCGCTGGTGGGCGAAGAAGGATTTGCGGAGCAGCGGATCATGCACGAGACGATCGATCTGGAGGCGCTGCTCGCCATCGAGCGGCGCACGACGGAGCGGCAGGCCGGACGTTAAGCCTCCGCGATCTCCTCGATCGCGTCGCGATCGTGAATGGTGATGATGCCGCTCTGGACGGAGATGTGCCCGCCCTGGCTCCACTCGCCCAGGTGCTTGTTGATGCTCTCGCGTGAAATGCCGATCAGGCTGCCGATCTGCTGCTGTGATAGCCTTATGTCGATGCGCAGCCCGTTGCCGGCCGGCTTTCCGAACGCCTCGGCCAGCCGCAGCAGCCCGCGCGCCAGGCGCGATGGCGCTTCCAGGAAGAGCGCGTCCTCCAGGTGCTCGCTGGTCTGGCGGAGGCGCTGGCAGAGCACCGAGAACAGGCGAATCGTCACCTCCGGGTTCGCTGTCAGGAACGGCAGGAACCGGCTGCGGCTGAGGACCAGGAGATCGGTGTCTTCGAGCGCCACCGCATCCGCCGTCCGCGGCCGCCCATCAAGCAGCGCGATCTCGCCAAACAGGCCGCCGCGGTCAATCAGGTTGAGCACCAGCTCCTTGCCGTCGGCCGAGTAGGCGCAGATCTTCACCCGCCCCCGGATCACCGCCATCATGCTGTCGCCGGGATCGCCCTTCTGGAAGATCACGCCGTGGCGCGGATGGTTGGCGAGAGTCGCCGTTGCGGCAAGCCCGCGCAGCTCTTCCCGCCGTAGATGGCGCAGGAGGAAATGGCCCGCGAGTATGGATTCCTTGTCGAACTGGACCGCCGCCATGTCGGCGTTGATTAACACCGATCATCATAGGGCGGAATAGCGCGGCGCATTCCGCCATCCACCGGGGTGCGGGAAGGCGGCGGAATGCGCCGCGCCATTCCGCCCTACTAAGCTTCCCGTTCTGGTTGCATCCGAATCCAGGCGCTCCCGTCCGGCTCGCCAAGCGCGATTGTCAGAGCCAAAGATTCCTATTCCCCCTTCACGTTCTCGCGAACATCTGAGACTATCCACCCGGCCTGCTTTCACCCCCTTTAGGTTGCACAGTGTTCCTTGGACGTGCCCGCACCGTGACAAAGCTTCCGCTTTCGGCCCGATGGATCCTGGCCCTGCTTTTCCTGTGCGGCTGCGTGGCACGGCCGGAAACGGCCTTCGACGCGGCCCAGCCGAGCACGGCGCCGGTGCGCAACATCGGCAACTTCAACGAGGCCCTGCGCTGCATGGACGACATGTTCTGGCGCCAGGGCGTACGCGACATCTACATCACGACCGCCGGCATTCCCGACGCGACCGGGCTGATCTCCGCCGGCACCAAGGAAATGTTCATCAGCGCGGTGTCGCAGATGTCGGCGAAGAGCGGCGCCTTCCACTTCGTCGATTACGACCCCACGCAGCTCGATGTGCAGGTCTTGTCGGAGATGGTAGGGCTGCGCAACGACTTCGTCGCCCCGAACTATTACGTGCGGGGCGCGATCACGCAGCTTGACAGCGGCGTGCTCAGTTCCTCGCACGCCGCCGCCCTGTCCATCCCCTACGTCGATCTCGGCGTCTCGCACGACAAGGTGGTGTCGATCGTCTCCGTGGACATGAACCTCGCCAAGCTGGCGACGCGGCAGATCATCCCCGGGATGTCGGCGAACAACTCGATCGCGGTGGTCCAAACCGGAAAAGGGGCCGATATCGGCGGCCTCATTGGAAAGGCCGGCGTTTCCCTGAGCGTCTCGCTCGATCAGGCCGAAGGGTTCCACCAAGCGGTGCGCAACCTGATCGAGCTGTCCACGATCGAGCTTCTGGGCAAGCTGACCCATGTTCCCTATTGGGAATGCCTGAACATCGAGCCGACGAACCCCGCCTTCCGCTCCGAAGCGCGGGGCTGGTTCGACCAGATGGGGCCGGGGGACCGGGACCAGTTCGTGCGCGCCGCCTTGATCCGGGCTGGTTATCTGCGCGACGCCGGCGGCTCCCCCGCCGACCTTGCCTTGGCGATCTCGCGCTATCAGGCGGAGAACGATCTAGTGCCGAGCGGGCGCGTCGATTTCGACCTCTATTACCGGCTGCTCGCCAACGATGCGCGGCGGCACGGACCCGGCCCGGCGTTGCCAGCCCGCGTGACGGCGGTGGCGGCGGCGGTCCCGGCGCCGCC
>DATFDN010000213.1:0-15359 GCA_035252035.1 Acetobacteraceae bacterium
GTCCAGCACGCGCAGATCCGTGCCGACGAACTCCGGCGGCACCTCTACGACACGTGAGTCGGCGGTGAGGTTGGCCAGCCAGAGCGCTGACTCGGCGCACAGCGCAAGCATCTCTCGCTCCGCACTCGTCGAAGCCGCGCGTAGCCTCTTGCCTTCGAGACCCGCCAAGCCGCGCACAACGTGGAAAACCGGATGCACCCGCCCCGAGTGGGCGGCGATCCCGAAAGGTCCGACCGGGGCGGAGACGGCGATGCGCTCCGCGCCGCCCGCCGCGAAACGGGCAACATAGCCAAGCGTCCAGGCGGCCCCCAGCAGCCCGGCCTGGCGGGGGTCCGGCCCGCTCATCGCCTGGCGAATGCCCCGCGGGTTGGGCAGGGCGGCCACATCGTACGGATTGTCCCGCATTCCGATGGCGCTCGGCCCGACGACATAGGGCAGATGGCCCGCGATGGCGCGCGCGGACTCGGCGACATAGGGCAGTGCCTCCAGGGACTCCATCACCGAACGGTCGTCGCCGGCGTGGACGATGGGGCAAGTCGAAAAGGTGACGAAATCGATCAGCTCGCGCGGGGGATGCTTTCGGTTCAGCTCGGTGAAGTAGCTGAACATGCCGCCACCCAGCCGCACCCCAGGAAAGGCACGGCGGGCCGCGCGGTAGAGCGCGTCGAGCGGCGGGCATGGCGGCCAGGGTTGGCCTGGCGTGGTGCTCTTCAAGTCGGGGGCAGGCGAGACCATAAGCGCGGCAAGATCAAGTCCAATCTCGCGCACGCGCTTTGCAACGCCTTCGATCTCGGCCTCGAACCCGTCCAGGGAAGTCACGACCAGTTGCAGCTCGACAGCGGCGCCCGCCCGAGCGGCAAGGCGGCGATACGCGTCGAGCGCGGCGGCGTCATGACCCTGCCCCGGATCGAGCCGGCAGACGAGCCGGCGCACCCCCGAAGCGGGCAGCACATCCGGGTGCCCGAGCGCCGCCTTGGCCTCTTCCGGCGTGCAGCCGAGCGCAATCACGGGCATAATACTGGTCTCAGGCCCGAGAGCGACCCGGATCGCCTGCCCGGCCGCTCCGGCGCTCACGGCGGGGGCGCCCTGCCCGGCTTCGCAGGTCAGCGTCACCGATTGGCGCAGCGTCTCCCCCGCCCGCAGCGTGAACGGCCAGGGCTTGGAGAGCGGCCGGACATAGGTCTTGAACGAGGCGTCGGTCCAGTTGCGCTGGTCCTCCATCTCGAACGCCTCGCCCTCCATCCGGCAGGTCACGCGCACACCCCCCGGCGTCTCGTGCGTGATCTGGCGCAGATCCCGCATCGGCTGAACCGGATCGATCAGACGGGGGAAGGCGCCCCGCACGCGGCGCCCGTCCACATGCTCGATCTCGGCGGCGCAACCGGCCACGCCCTCCAGCGGATGCAGCACGACGAAGCCGGTGCGGCAGGTCACGAAATCGCTCTCCGCCCGCGCCTCGGCCTCGAACACGAGGGTTCCGTCCGCCCCGCGCCCGGCGATCCGGGCGGTGTAGGCGAGACGCCCGCCCCGATCCTCGACCGTGCCGCCATAGGTCACGTCGAACCCGTCCTCCCGCTCTTCCACGCGCACGTCGCGCAGCGACGGGATGCAGGTGCCCCAAGCCCGGTCGCGCACCAGGAAGGAGATCGCCCGGATCACCTCCTCGCCCCTGAAACGGACATAGCGGAGATTGCCGCCCTCGAACTCCGCCGAGAGCGGTCCCGCGCGCAGCAGACGGGGTGGCGGCACCGGCTCTTCGGTGCCATGGAGCAGGAGAGCGCGAGGCGGCGCACCGGCCCCGGTGGCGGTCGCCTCACCCGGCGGCATCGGCGCGCGCGTCCTTCCAGCGCGGATGGCCGAGCACAGCTTGGTTCACCAAGCCGCCCGGCACGCGTCCCTCCGCCACGTCGAGCACGGAGCGCACCGCCGAAGCGCCGATGCCGGCGAAGCATTGGTCGGTCCAGCAGAGCGCGTGCGGTGTCAGGATCACATTGTCGAGCCGCAGCAATGGGTCGGCTGGATCGGGCGGCTCCTGCTCCTGCACATCCAGCCCGGCGCCCGCGATGCGCCGTGCCACCAGCGCCTCGGTCAGCGCCGCCTGGTCCACGATCGGCCCGCGCGCCGTGTTGATGAGGTAGGCCGTCGGCTTCATCAGCGCGATGCGCCCGGCGTCCACCATATGGCGCGTCTCGGGCGACAGCGGGCAGTTGACCGCGAGGAAGTCGGCCTCCCGGAACACGGTCTCCAGGTCGGTCAGGGTAACGCCGAGATCGGCAACCGCGACGGGATCGACATACGGATCGTGCGCGATGAAACGCATCCCAAGGGGGGCGGCGATGCGGAACATCTCGCTGCCGATGTTGCCCACGCCGATCGAGGCGAGCGTGCGCCCGATCAACCCCGTGCCCATGAAGGCGCTGCGGCGGGCGTAGCCGTCCGGGCCGAGCCGGGTCAGCCGGTCCTTGTCCATGAGCTTCCCCGCCAGCGCCAGTACGAGCGTCAGGATGGCAACCGCGACCGGGCGGCGCACGCCAGAGGGCGTGATGGTGAGCGCGATCCCCGCATCCGTGC
This sequence comes from Acetobacteraceae bacterium, assembly GCA_035252035.1. Taxonomy (GTDB): domain Bacteria; phylum Pseudomonadota; class Alphaproteobacteria; order Acetobacterales; family Acetobacteraceae; genus DATFDN01. The sequence goes on from DATFDN010000213.1 coordinate 2,572, forward strand.
AGGCGGCCACGTCCACCGTGTCGTAGCCCACACCGAACCGCGCGATGATGCGCATCCGTCCGTTGTCCGGCACGCTCGCGCGGGTGAAGCGCGCCAGGAGCAGGATCAGCGCGTCGAATCCCGCGAGCGCCTCCGGCCGGCACTCGTCGCCCAACTCCACGGAGACCGCCTCGATGCCCGGCGCGGCGCGGAGCGGCCCGAGATCAAAGTCGGGATAGGTCGGCGTTCCGTCCGGCTTGACGAAGGCCCCATCGATCGCGACGCGAAAGGCAGCCATGATGTTTCCCCCTTCAGCCGCGCACCGCCCCGAGCGTTAGTCCGCGCACGAGGTGCCGCTGCACCAACATGCCGAGCACGATCGAGGGGATGAGCGAGGTGATGGCCAGCGCGCTGGCCTCTCCGTATTGCGCGCCCTGGAAGCCGATGAAGGCGCGGAACACGGTCGGCAGCGTGAAGGCGTGGCGGCTCGTCAGCACGAGCGCGAAGAAGAACTCGGTCCACACCGCGATGAACGCGAACACGGCGGCGGACAGAATGCCCGGCAGCGCGAGCGGCACGGCGATGCGCAGGAACACTTGCCACCCGCTACACCCGTCCACGCGCGCCGCCTCCTCCAACTCCAAGGGAAGCTGGCGGAAATAGGCGAGCATCATCCAGGCGGTGAGCGGCAGCGTCATCATCGTGTAGATGAGGACGAGGCCGAGCCGCGTGTCGTAAAGCCCGTAGGAGCGGTAGAGCAGGAATAGCGGAAGCGCCACCGCGACGGGCGGCAGGAAACGCTGGGACAGCACCCAGTTCGCCAGGTGGCCCCTCCCGGCGTCGAAGCGCGCCAGGCTGTAGCCGAGCGGCGTGCCGATCAGGATTGAGCCGATCATGGAGGCAGTCGCGACGACGAGGCTGTTCACCAGCCCGGTCAGGCCGCGGTACGCGAACAGCGCGGCGGTGTAATGCACGGCGGTCGGATGCGCGGGGAACCAGACCGGCGGCACGGCAAGATAGTCGTCGGCCGGCTTGATGGAGGTGATCGCCACCCAATAGAGTGGCGCGAGCACGAACAGCACCGCCGCGACCACGCCAGCGAGCCGCCCCAGGCTCCAAATCCGGCGCTTCCACCGGTGACGGGCGGCGCGGATCAACGCTCGGCTCCCGCGCGAAGCAGCCGGCGGACGAGGACGGTGATCGCCGCTGCCGTGAGGATCAGGAAGATCCAGCTTCCCGCCGTCGCTTCCCCGAGGTGGAAGTGCTGGAAGCCGGTCTCGTACAGGTAGAAGGAGGCCGTATAGGTGCTGGTTCCAGGCCCGCCCCCGGTCATCATGAAGATCGTGTCGAACAGCTTGACCGCGTCCAGCAGCCGGAAGGTGATGGCGAGCAGGATCATCGGCACGAGCTGCGGCAAGGTGATGTAACGGAACGCCTGCCAGGCGTTCACGCCGTCGATCATCGCCGCCTCATAGGGTTCGTGCGGCAGCGCGGTCAGCCCGGCGAGCAGGATGACGAACATGAACGGCGTCCACTGCCACATGTCGGCCATCACGAGCGCCACGAAGTTCCAGGGAAAGGCGCTCAGCCAGTCGATCGTCACGGGATGGCCGAGCAACTTGCCCAGGAGGTAGTCCACTGGTCCGAACGGGCGCTGGAGCAGCAGCGCCCAGAACTGCCCCACGATCACCGGGCTGATGAACAAGGGGATGATGAGCACCGAGGTCACGAGGCCCCGACCCGCCAGCGGCCGCTCCATCAACAGCGCGAGGCCGAGGCCGAGCAGGAACTCGACCGTCACGCTCAGCACGGAGAGCACGATCGTGACGAGCAGCGCGGATTGCGCGACCGGGTCCGTGACCACCTGGACAAAGTTGCGCAAGCCCACGAATTCATGGCCCGGCACCAGGAAGTCGTAGTTCACGAACGCGACCCAGATCGAATAGGCCAGTGGATAGGCAGTGAGCGCCAGGATCAGCAGCACCGCCGGCAACGCCAGCAGCAAGCCGATGTGACGCTCCGCCCACGCCGACACAGCCGGGCGCCGCCGCTGGGCAATAGCGCCGCCCCGTGGTGCCGCGGCTGGCGCGACCTGCATCAGCGATGTGGCGGGCTCGCTCCCGCGACGGGCCATCCAGCCGTTGCCCTTTTCGGAATCAGGCGAGGTGGACGGCGCGGCCGAGGGCGGCCACCGTATGGTCGGCGTAGCTGCCCGGCAGCTTCTTGAACTGCTCGTAGGCGGCACGCTGGGCAGGGACGCCGATCTTGTCGGTGATCCCGTCCCACTCGGCGGCGGCCTTCTTGAGCGCGCCCTGCGGGTCCGCGCCGGCCCAGACCGAGGTACACATGCGATCCAGGCTCAGCGCGTAGTCCTGCCAGCCCGGCATGATCAGATCCACCACGCCGCCATTCGCCGCGTCCGAGAGGGTGACAAGGTACTCCTTCGCGGCGGGCCACAGCGCACGATAGAGCGGCGAGGTGAAGTGGGAGAGGCGATACGGGTCGCGCAGCGTGTAGGGCAGCATGACCCGGACCAGCGAGACGGTCGGGCTCGTGACCCACTGCATGAACAAATAAGCCGACTCCGCATGATCGGAGTCCGCGGCCAGCGCCTTGACGTAGCCGGATGCCATCTCGCCGTTGCCGCCCGGCATGACCGCGTAGCCCACCTTCCCGGCCACGTCGGAGCGCGGCACGAAGTTCACGGCCTTGGCTCGCTGCGAGTAATTCTCGCTCATGCGGCCCGTCGGCGGCCAGGAGTAGAGCATGGCGACCTTGCCTTGCAGCCAGGCCGCCCAGGCCGCGACGGCGTCGAAATCGTCGTTGCCGGGGATGGAGGCCTTGTTGGCGGCCACCATCTGGCGCAGCGTCGTCACGCCCGCCGGCGTCGCCAATTGGGCGCGCATGGTCTTCTCGTCGAAGAAGACGCCGCCGTTGGCGCGGAACTCCTGCAAGAAGGCGAATTGGTTGCCAGGGCTGCCGGCCTTGCGGAAATGTGCCGCGCCATAGAGGTTCGGCGCCATCTGGTCAGTGATGAACTGCGCCGTTTCAGCGTATTCGTCCCAGGTCTTGGGCACGCGCAGCTCGCGCTTGAACTTAGCCTGATAGGCTTGACGCAGTTTCGGATCCTCGAACACGTCGCGCCGGTAATAGAGGGCGAACTGGTCGCCGTCGTCGAAGAAGCCCCAGCGCTTGCCCTTGTAGGTCGGCAAATCCTTGTAGAGCGGGTGGTAGTCCTCCAGATCCGCCTTGTTCATGTACTTGTTGACGTAGTCATCGATCGGCGTGATCACGCCGCCATCCGCGAGCGAGGGAATCCAGGCTGGCTCGATGTCGAGGACATCGTAGGCGCCGGACTGTGCGATGTGCTCGGCGATCGGCTTGGAGTACTGGTCGGGATGGGACAGCTCGATCACATTGAAGCCGATGCCCGTGAGCTGCTGCCAGAGCGGGCCGGAGAAGTTGCGCGGCTCCAGCGCCTGCAAACCGGACTCGTAGGTCATGGCGAGCGTCACGTCCTTGAACCGCTTGGCCGCGTCGGCGGCGCGGAAGGCGGAACCGTCCTTCGGCCCCTCCGTGGAGGCGCGCAATGCCTCGGCCTGCGCCTTGCCGAGCGGCGTGTCGGGGTCAGCCAACTCCACGGCCGCCCGCGCCGTGCCCGCCAGCGCGCCAAACGCGGCGGCATAGCCACCGGCGATCAGCAGTTCCCACAGCACCGCCCGCCGCGACCGCTCGCCGCGCAGCCAGGCGTTCAGTTCAGCGGCCAGCAGCGGATCGTTCGGCTGGCTCCGCTCGTCATTGCTCATGGGCGTGTCTCCTCGCATGGCCTCTCGGCGGGCCTTGGTTCGGCTGTATGGTTATGGCTCTTAATCAACCGCTTCGACTCGTCCCGCAAGAGGGGAAAGCCAGCCCGGCAGGGCAATTGCACATGGCGCCGGCTGCCGCATTCCCTCCCTCTCCCCCCGCGCTTGCACGAGGGGGGAGAGAGACGGGTGAGGCGGGAGTGGACGGCCTTCGATACCTATAGTAACATTTTCTTAGGTATATGTTAGTATGCTCCTTGGGCGGCTGGGATGTCGTGCGGATTCCCTTCTGCTTCGTCCCGCACGGGCGCATTGCCGCCTGAGTTGGCCGCGCTTGAGGCCAAGGCTGCTCGGAGCGCCAAGGCGCCGCACCATGCGAAGCACCAAGCCCGATCTGCGGCCACACTCCGAGCTGCACACCTCGCAGAGGGGCAAGGGGTTCATCTTCACGAAGGAGGCTGCTGACCCCGAGATCACGAAACACACCCACTGGCCTGGCTATGCGAGTGGCGTGACGATCGGCCCAGGGTACGACACGAAGTTTCGGACGCAGGAGCAGATCGTTTGCGGTCTCATGAGCATCGGTGTCGCCAAGGAACGCGCCCAGGTTCTCGCGGCCGCAGGCAAGCTGCAACGCGACTCGCGGAAGCCTGGATTGACAGGCAAGGCGGCTAAGGAATTTGCCGAGCGGCACGCCAAGGACGTTACCCTAACTCTGGCGCAGCAAAAGGCCCTTCTCGACCAAATGCTGCCAGCCTACGAAGCGGATATACGCAGGTTTGTTCACGTTCCGCTCACACAAAACCAGTTCGACGCTCTCGTGTCGTTCGACTATAATAAAGGTGCCAAATACCTACAGGAAATCGCGCCCGTCCTTAACAAGGGTGATTATGAGCACGCCGCAAGAATTTTGGAGCACTTCGACGACAAAGGCCCTCCTGGCGTCCGAATGCGCCGCTATGCCGAGGCGGCCAAGTTCCGCTTCAGCGCACCAGGCGACCAATGACAAAACTCACTCCGGCGGTTCTCCAGCGTATCTCATGGTTAGGCCTTATCTTGTGCCTCCTGCTATCGTCTGCATTGGCACGAGAGCCTGATTGGGGAAAGGACAAACCGCTGCCAATTCCTCCGCAGCTTCAGGGTCTATGGGCACTGGGACGGCACTGCAATGATCCCAAGCGGCAACTGCGCGTCACCAAGCTGACCATGCAGTTCGGAACCAAACCGCCAGTACGGTCCTATTACTCAGCCGCTGGCGGCGGTCCAACCGACTACTACGGCGGTATTGTGCCCGATGCCGACGACCCATCTTTCACGGTCTCCGATAAGGCACTCACCTATGACAGCGACCAGGGATTTCTTTTTGACTATGGTAACGATAAAAGTCCGGAGCAGCTTTATTATCGGTGCCCCACACGCGAGTTGAAAAGGCGGTGATTCCTCATTTTCGCCACTACCGCTGCGATGGCGCTCCTCCAAAAAATTCTGCTGCTATGTCTTCTCTGGTGTGTTTCGCTGCCGGTAACGACAGCGGCAGAGTCCGACCTTGGACCCGTTAAGCACCTTCCAATTCCTCCGGAACCGCAAGGTCTCTGGGCAAAACGACGGCGTTGTAACGACCCCACGCGGCAGTTGCACATCACCAAGCACGCCACGCAATTTGGAAACAAGCGACCAATCAGGCCATATTATTCGCCAGCAGATCCGGTTATCCCGTATGCTGGCGTAATCCAGGACATGCACGACCCAGGCTCTATACCATCGGATTCAGCACTGACATACGAACGCTATCAGGATTTCCTTTTTGACTGGAGAAACGACAAAAGTTCAGACCAGATCTACTACCGCTGCCCGGCGCCGAAGCCGCGCAAGCGGTAACTCCTGATCCTCATCGCATCATGCCGTTCTCCACCAACGCCATCAGATGCTCCAGCCGGTCCGCCTCGGCGGCCGGCTTGTCGGCGCGCAGGCGCGCGATGCGCGGGAAGCGCATGGCGACGCCCGACTTGTGCCGCGCCGAGAGTTGGGCCGCGTCGAATGCCACTTCAAGCACCAGCGTCTTTTCCACCTCCCGCACCGGGCCAAAGCGCGCGGTCGTGTGGTTGCGAATCCAACGATCAAGCCAGCCGAGTTCGACGTCGGTGAAGCCAGAGTAAGCCTTGCCCACCGGCACCAACTCCTCGCCTTGCCACAGGCCGAATGTGTAGTCGGAATAGTAGGAACTGCGCTTGCCGTGCCCGCGCTGCGCGTACATCAGCACCGCGTCCACGGTATGCGGATCGCGCTTCCACTTCCACCACAGACCCTTTGGCCGGCCCGGCACGTAGGGGCTGTCGGCCCGCTTCAGCATGATGCCCTCGCGGGATGCCGCGCGCGCGCCCTCCCGCAAGGCAGCCAGCTCGTCGAGGGACGTGAAGCCGATCAGCTCAGAGAGATCCATCCGCGCCGGGCGGATGCGCGCGAACCACGATTCGAGCCGGGCGCGGCGCGCATCGAATGGCAAGGGCCGCACATCCTCGGCGCCGTCGAACAGGATGTCGTAGAGCCGCACGCCGGCGGGGAAATCCCGCAACATCCGCGCGTTAACCTGCTTGCGATTGAGACGTTGCTGAAGGTCCGCGAATGGCGCGACCCTCCCCCCATCGGAGCCCCCGCGCATCACCAGCAACTCGCCGTCCAGGGCGGCGTGGAAGTCCATGGCGGCGATGATCTCGGGGAAGGCGGCCGAGATGTCCTCGCCAGCGCGCGAATAGAGGCGGCGCCCACGCGGGGTCGCGACAAGCTGGACGCGGATTCCGTCCCACTTCCACTCGGCGCGGAACCGCCCGGCATCCAGTGCGGCCAGATCGGCAGGCTCCAGCGGCTGGGCAAGCATGGGCGGGCGGAACACCGGCGCATCCTCCGGGTCCGGGCGCGGGCCGCGCTTCTCCAGCCAGGCGAACAGCTTGAGATAAGGAGGCGCGAGGCCGTGCCAGACCTCCTCCACCGCGTCAGCCTCCACCTCGCCCATGGCCGCCAGCGCGATCTTGGCCAGCCGGGCCGAGGCGCCGACGCGCAGGCTGCCGGTGATCAGCTTGAGCAGCGCGAAGCGCACCGACGGCTCGCACGCATCCAGCCAGGCGGCGACAATGTCCGGCAGCGCCGATTTCTCGGCCGTCTCCAGCGTCCGCACGACCTCCGACAGCCGGGGCGGCGGCGCGTTGGTCGGCGCGGCGGGCCACATCAGCGAGACGGTCTCCGCAAGGTCGCCCACGAAATCATACGACCAGCCGAACAGCACCGGATCGGTGCGCGCGGCGGCCAGGTCGCGGATCAGCCCCGGCTTGGCGGCGGTGAAGGCCAGCTCCCCGGCAATCGCGGCCAGCGCGATGCCCCGGTCAGGGTCCGGTTCGGTGGCGAAGTAACGGTGCAGCAACGCAATCTTCGCATTGCGGGCGTGGGTGAAGACGAGGCGTTCAAGGAGTTCGGCGAAGGCGATCATGCATAGACCGGAGTACCCTCACACGATTCGCGACCGGTCAGACCGGCGGATGCGGCAGGCGATGATAGCCGCGCCCGTAATAGATCAGCACCTCTGTGGCCGAGCCGATGCGGACCGCCTCGACAACGCAGAAGAACACGTCATGTGTGCCCACTTCCACGATCTGGTCGATGCGGCAGTCGAAGGCAACCACCGCGCCTTGCAGGACCGGGGCAGCCGTCACCAGCACATCCCATGTGCCAACCTCGAATCGGCGATCCTCGGTGTACGTCGTCATGCCCGCGAACACGGCCGAGATCTCCTCGTGCCCCGCGGTGAGCGTGTTCACGCACAGCACGCCATTGGCCCGCATCGCGGGATAGGAATCGTTGGCGCGGTTGGCGCAGACGAGCAGGGTCGGCGGCGTGTCGGTCACGCTGCACACCGCCGAGGCGGTGAAGCCCGCCCGTCCGCCCGGTCCGTCTGTGGTGATGACGTTCACCGCCGCCCCCAGCCGGGCCATGGCCTCGCGATAGGTCTGCTTGTCCACGGGCACGATCGGCGTTTCCTTGATTATGCGTGCGCCACTATGGCCCAGCCGCGGCGAATGCCCAAGAGCAGCCTCTACGCCTCGCACCCCTCATCGCGCAGCAAGTCCGTCACCGCCTCGGGCTCGACATCCCGCGCCGTGAACGCCCCCCCGATGCCGCGCGCGAGCACGAAGGTGAGCACCCCATCGCGCACCTTCTTGTCGCGGCGCATGTGGCCGATCAGCGTGCCGGCCGAGAACCGCCGGTTGAGCATCCGCAGCTCCGCCGGCAGCCCGACCGAGGCGATATGGGCGACAACGCGCGCGGCATCCTCGTCGGCGCAGAGGCCGAGCCGCGCGGAGAGGCGAAAGGCGAGGCCAAGCCCGACGGCCACCGCCTCTCCATGCAGCAGGCCACCCGTGTAGCCGTACTCGGCTTCCAGCGCATGGGCGAAGGTATGGCCCAGGTTCAGCAACGCGCGGCCGTCGCTCGGCTTCTCCTCGCGCTCGTCGTCGCCGACCACGCCGGCCTTGAAGGCGCAGGCGCGCAGCACCGCCTCGGCCTGCGCCGCGCGGTCCCCGCGCACCACCGACGCGCCATGCGCCTCGCACCAGGCGAAGAACGCGGCATCACCGATCAGCCCGGCCTTGGCGATCTCGGCATAGCCCGCGCGCAGTTCGCGGACGGGCAGCGTGGCCAGGGTCGCGGTATCGGCCAGCACCGCGCGCGGCTGGTGGAAGGCGCCGGCCAGGTTCTTGCCGTGCGGCGTGTTCACCCCAGTCTTGCCGCCCACCGAGGAATCGACCTGCGCGAGCAGGGTCGTCGGCACCTGCACGAAGGGCAGGCCGCGCAGCGTCGCGGCGGCGGCGAAGCCGGCGAGGTCGCCCACCATGCCGCCCCCCAGCGCGATCACCGTCGTGCCCCGCTCCACCCGCACGGCCAACAACTCGTTCACCACCCGCGCCCAGGTCTCGATCGTCTTGCTGCTCTCACCCGCGGGCACGACGATATGGCTCGTCGCGATGCCGGTTTCCGCCAGCCCGGCGAGCAGCGCGGGCAGGTGCAACCGGGCCACGACGGCATCGGTCACGACGACCGCGCGCCGTTGCGGAAGCACCGGGCTGAGCAGCGCCCCGGCGCGGGACAGCAGCCCATCGCCGATCACCACCTCATAGCGCGCGCTGGGCAGCGTGACGGCAAGCCGGTGCGGTGGGCGATGGGCGAGCACCGCGCCCATCACCCGAGTCGTCGTGCTGTCCAATCCTTCGTCGCCGCAATCCACGATGATGTCCGCCTCCGCATAGATCGGGTCGCGCAGCGCCGTCAGCCGCGCCAGGGTGCCGGGCACATCGTCCCCGGCGAGGAGTGGGCGGTTGTCGCGCCCGGCGACGCGGCGCGCAAGCACCGGCAGCGGGCAGCGCAGCCAGACCGAGATGGCGGTGGCGCGCACCGCCGCCCGCGTGCGCGGGTCCATGAACGCGCCGCCGCCGAAGGCCAGCACCATCGGCTCGCCCGCGAGCAGGCGAAGGATGACCCGCCGCTCGCCATCGCGGAAGGCCGGCTCGCCGTAGCGGGCGAACAGCTCGGGGATGGTGCAGCCGGCGGCGGCCTCGATCTCAACGTCCGCATCGCGGAATGGCAGGCCGAGCCGAGCCGCGAGCCTGCGGCCCACCGAAGTCTTGCCGGCCCCCATCAGCCCGACCAATACGATGGTCCGCTTAGGAATGGATTCGCTCGAAGCGGCCCGCTCCCGCACGGCAATGTTGCGTGTCATGGTGCGAAACGCTAGCACAGGGGGCACACTGGTGGCCAAGCGGCGCCGAGTCGGCGCCCGCCGGTGTGGTGGTTCGAGGTGAGGCGATGACCCGCGTCGTGATGTTCGTGCTCGCCGGGGGGCTGGCCGCGCTTGTTGGCGGCATGGTGTATCTGGGTGCCTTCCCGCCCACCCCGGCGTCGCACTCGGTCGAGCGTACCCTGTCCACCGCCGACTTCCACCCGCGCTGACCAGCCGCATGGAGCGCCATTTGGAGGCGTTCCTGGAGATGTTGGCGGTCGAGCGTGGCGCGGCGGGCAACACGCTGCTCGCCTATCGTGCCGATCTTGAGGATCTGGCCGCCTTCGCCGCGGCGTCGGGAACGACCCTCGCCGCCGCCGACTCCGCCGTGCTGCAAGCCTATCTCGGCGCGCTGCACGGCGCGGGCCTCTCCGCCCGCACCGCCGCGCGCCGGCTGTCAGCGGCGCGGCAATACTACCGCTTTCTGCTGCGCGAGGGTGCGCGCGTTGACGATCCGACGGCACTGCTCGACTCCCCCCGGCTCGGGCGCGCGCTGCCCCGGTATCTGACCGAGCAAGAGGTCGATGCGTTGATGACGGGCGCGGCCGACCTGCCCGGCCCCGCCGGCGCTATGGCACGCGCGGCGCTGGAGGTGCTGTACGCCACTGGCTTGCGGGTGAGCGAGGTGCTGTCGCTGCGCGCCGCCGACCTCGCCGCTGGCGCGGCGACCGTGCTGGTACGGGGCAAAGGCGGACGGGAGCGGATGGTGCCACTGTCCGAAGCCGCGAAAGCCGCCGCGGCGGCGATGCTGGCGGCCCGGCAGCAGCCGAGTTTATGGCTGTTTCCCGGCCGCGACCCGAAACGCGCGATGACCCGCCAGGGCTTCGCGCTGGTGCTCAAGCAGGCGGCCTTACGTGGCGGGCTCGATCCGGCTCGCGTCTCGCCGCACGTCCTGCGCCACTCCTTCGCCTCCCACATGCTGGCGCGCGGCGCGGACTTGCGCAGCCTCCAGCTCCTGCTGGGCCACGCCGACATCGCGACGACCGAGATCTACACGCATGTCGAGGCCGAGCGGCTGCGCGCGGTGGTGGCGCGGCATCCGTTGGCGCGGGAGTGACCGAGCTCAGGCGGCGACAGACCCCCGCGAAACGAGCAATTCCCGGCCTGGCCGCTGCCCCGCTTCCCCCGTGGGGCGGAAACCAACTTTTTCAAGAACTCGCCAGGACGCCACGTTGCCACGCCTGCACTCGGCGATGATCTCCCGCTCGGGAAACTGGCGCCGCAGGATAGCGATGACGCCGAGCGTTGCTTCCGTCGCGAAGCCTTGCCCCTGGAAGGCGCTGCCGATCCAGTAACCGATCTCTACCTGGCTCTCGCCGCGCAGATGGGCTCCCACAACGCCGATCAGCGTCTCACCGTCGCGGCCCCAAGCCCCGAGGAAGCAATCACGGCCGCTATCCCTGCATCGGATCAGAGCGTCAGCGTCCGCGAACGTGAAGGAAGCCGGCAGGAAGTGGACAGATCCGGTTATGGCCGGATCATCGGTCAGGCGCCTCAGAGCCTCCGCATCCGTATGGCGCAAGGGCGCCAGACGCAGGCGGTTCGTCGCATGGACGGATAAATCGGCGAGGGTCGCCTTCATGTCACGAACCCCCTCGCCTGGAACGCGGCAAGCTCAGGGCAGCTCGCCCTCGAACGCCTCGCGCAGCGTCGTCGGCAAGGGACCGTCGAAATCAGGACCAATGCGCACCTCCTCGGCAAGCAAGCCGAGCGGACGCCCGGGCGTGGTGACAGCCACTTCGTGGCCCTCACTTGCGCGCTCAACCGGTTGAGAAAGGCGGGTGTTGGCCTCATGAGAAGTCACAGTGTCCACGTGAGCTTTCTAACCAAATAGTTCGTCTCATGATTTGAGGCGGACGTAGAGTTATCCGCATCACCGCGCAAGCACCCTCAGACCGGCGACCCAGGCGGGAACCGTGGCTGCCGCTTCTCCAGGTGTGAGCCCAAGCCCTCGCGCGCATCGGGACCGGTGAAGCCCATGAACTCCAGCGCGAGCGAGGCGTCGAAGGTCGGCCCGGCCAGGCGCAGCCAGTTGTTCAGCGCGTACTTGGTCCAGCGGATCGCGCTCTGCGCGCCCTCCGCCAGGCGCGCGGCGATCGTCTCCGCGCGGGCGTCCAGCGCGTCGTCTTCCACCGCCAGCGAGATCAGGCCGATGCGCTCCGCCTCCTCCCCCAGCACCTGGTCGCACAGCAGCAGGTAGTACTTAGCCTTCGCCATGCCGCAGAGCAGCGGCCAGATGATCGCGGCGTGATCGCCGGCGGCGACGCCAAGGCGGGTGTGACCGTCGATGATGCGGCAATCCTTCGTCGCGATGGAGACATCGGCGAGCAGCCCGCACACCAGGCCCGCGCCGACAGCGACGCCGCGCATCGCGCTCACCACCGGCTTGTTGCAATTGATAATGCCATAGACCATGTCGCGCGCCTCCTTCCAGGTGCGCGCGCGAACCTCGGGATCGTCGATCACCTGGCGGACCATGCTGAAGTCGCCGCCGGCCGAGAACATCCTGCCGGCGCCGGTCAGGATCGCCGCGTTCACCTCCGGATCGGCGTCGATGTCGCGCCAGATCGTCGCCAGCTCCGCGTGCATGGTCACGTCGGCGCTGTTCATCTTGCCGTTCTCCATCGTCACCCGCAGCACCTTTGGATGCGGGCGGTCGAAGCGCAGGCGCTGATAGGCAGCGTAGCGGTCGGTCATCGCGTGCCTCCGGTCGCGAAGGCGCGGCGGAGCCATGCGCTCGCCGCGTCGAGTGCCGTGCCCGCCACATCGACGATGCCCGGCCAGAAGAAGAAGCCGTGATTCATGCCCGCGTAGCGCACCAGGTCCGTCGGCACTCCGGCTTCGCGCAGACGCGCCGCGTAGCGCTCGCCCTCGTCGCGTAACGGATCATACTCGGCGGTGATGACAAGCGCCGGCGGCAGCCCGCGCAGATCGGGCGCGCGCAGCGGCGCGGCATGCGGGTCACGGGCGTCCTCCAAGTTCTCCAAATAATGGTCCCAGAACCATTTCATGCCGTCCCGCGTCAGCCCGTACCCCTCGGCATTCTCGGCGTAGGACGGCATACCGGCGTCCCAATACTCCGTGACCGGATAAATCAGGAGCTGCGCGCCCAGCGCCGGCCCGCCCTCGTCGCGCACCCGCAGGGCGGTGACGGCGGCGAGGTTGCCGCCCGCGCTGTCCCC
>DATFDN010000214.1:0-4861 GCA_035252035.1 Acetobacteraceae bacterium
CATGGCGCACAGGCGCGGCAGATCGGCGCCCTCGGGCAGCGTCGCGGCCAGCACCGAAAGGCGTGCCATCAGCGCAAGCGCCGCACGGGGATCGGGCGCTTCGAGGATGCGCTTGAGTTCGCTCCAGACCCGCTCCGGCGACAGGCGCGCGAGACCGGGCAAGCCCGCCTGGATGGCGCGGATCGCCGCGCCGTCGGGTGGCGCGCGCGCGTACCGGGCATGAAAGCGGAAGAAGCGCAGGATGCGCAGGTAGTCCTCGGCGATCCGCCGCGCCGGGTCGCCCACGAAGCGGATGCGCCCGGCGCGCAGATCCGCGATGCCGCCGAAATAGTCGAACACCGCGCCGTGCCGGTCCATCGACAGCGCATTGAGCGTGAAATCGCGCCGCGCCGCGTCGGTCCGCCAGTCATCGGTGAACGCCACGACCGCGTGCCGCCCGTCGGTCGCCACGTCGCGGCGCAGCGTGGTGATCTCATAGCCACGCCCATCCACGAGCGCCGTCACGGTGCCATGGCCGAGGCCGGTGGGGATCGTCCGCACCCCGGCCCGCGTGAGCGCGGCGATCACTTGGTCGGGGCTGGCGGGGGTGGCGAGGTCGATATCGGCGACCGGCAACCCAAGAAGCGAGTCGCGCACCGCGCCGCCCACGACCCGCGCCTCCGGCAATGCTTCCATCAATGCGCCCAAGCCGGGGTCCGCGAGAAAGCTTGGCGGCGGCACGCGCAGGGCCGGAGCCTCGCCGGTCATACCCACCAGGCCCGCCCCTTCCCCAACCCTCCCCACAAGACGACGGTGGTGCCATGTCTCTGGAACGAGCGTAGGCCGGCCTCCCGTACACCTCTCCCGCGCGCGGGAGAGATCGCCGCGCGCTTGCGCGGCGGGTGAGGGTCTTGCCGCGCGACCCTCACCCGGCTCGCTCCGCTCGCCGACCTCTCCCGCGAGCGGGAGAGGTGGAGCGTTGGTTCGCCGTGCATCACCTCACTCCCTGGTTCGGCGAATCGTTCCGCACATGTGTGACCGCCGTGGCCAGCAAGGGGAGGGGTCGAGCGCGCCATGGGCCGATGCTTGCGCGGATTGGTCTCATTGCGTGCTCTCCGGCTCCACGATCCGTCCATCCGCGCCGATGCGCGCGGGCACGTATGCGGTGCCGGGCGGAAGGGTGCGCCGCAGACCAAACCAGGCGAGGCCCAGCGCGAGCAGCACGACCCAGAGCGCGGCGATGGCGACGAGCCGCAGCGACAGGCGCCCGCCGCGCCCGGACAGCCGCCAGGCCAGGAACGCCACGAACGGCAGCACGAACAACGCCGCCTCGGTCAGCCGCAGCATGGCGAACCCCTCACCGCGCGCCGCGCAGCGCCTCCGCCACATGCACGAGGATCGCCGCGGTCGCGCCCCAAATGTAATGCTCGGGATGGGGCCAGACCCAGACCTCGCGCACGATCCCGTTCCGCTCCTGGGTCTCGCGCCGCGGCGCGCGCGGATCGAGCAGGACATCGAGCGGGAACTCGAACGCCGCCTCCACCTCCTCCGGCTCGGGGCGGAGAGTCAGGCCCGGCGGGATCAGCCCCACGACGGGCGTGATGCGGAAACCCGTGCCGGTCAGGAAGTCGCCCAGACGGCCCAACACCTCCACCCGCGCGGGATCGAGCGCGATCTCCTCCCACGCCTCGCGCAGCGCGGCGGCGGTCGCGTCGGCATCCTCGGGGTCGATCCGCCCACCGGGGAAGCTGACCTGACCGGCATGGCGGCGCAGACGTTCATTTCGCTTTGTGAGCAAGACGCCGGGACGCTCGCCAAGCACGAAGGGGACCAGGACAGCGGCGGGCGTGGGCGGCCGGGTGGAGGCGCGAAGCATCTCATGGCCATGCACCAACTTGCCTCGCTCGCCATCGGCGAGGATCGCTTGTCCCAGGCGGCGCCGCAGCTCGGATGGCGTCACGCGGCCAACGCTCACCCCTCGCCCGGCGGCAACTCGCCCAGCGGGAAGAAGGTGCCGCAGCTCCACACGCCGAGCATCCGCCGGCCACGCACGCAGTGCGGCACGCCGAGTGCCACCAATTCGTAATAGACGGCACGGCTGATCCGCGCCTCCACCCCGAAGGCGCCCGCGCCGGGGCGGACCAGGATATAGGGCGTTGGCTCGCAGGTCAGGATGTCGTGCGCGACGCGGATTGGATGTTTCGGTCCCGCGGTAATCACCTGATCGACATTGGTTCTGAACGAGAGGATCTGGTCGCGGCCATCGCCGCTCCAGTCCAATTCGACAGCCATGAACGGCGCGTCCTCCACCTCGATCCGGCCGCGCTCGGCGGGCGTCTCCAGCCAGAACGAGCCGTCCGCCTCGCGCTTCAGGACGCTGGAGAACAGGCAGACCAGTTCCTTTCGCGCAATGGGCGTGCCGCGATAGAGCCAGGTTCCGTCCCGTCGGATCAGGAATGGCAGGTTGCCGCACTCCACCGGCGCGCGGCGTCTTCGGATCGGCTGCTTCATTCCGGCTAGCGCGCTGACTGCCTCTCCGGCATTCGCGATCGCTGGTGGAGAGCTGGCTTCGTTCACGTCTCCGTCTCCCCGGACTGGCAAGCTTTCGTTCGCGGGCCAGGTATATGGTGGCCTCCCCCGTCCCGGGGAAGTGCTATAGGCTCCGTGTCGCAGCGATCAGAGTGATGGAGAGGATGGATGGCGAGCGACCCGCATCCCGCGCTCGCCGAGATGGAGGCGCTGGGCGCGCGCATCAGCCGGGTCCGCGCGGCGATCGGGCGGATCATCTTCGGCCAGCATGATGTCGTTGACCAAACCTTGATCACCCTGCTCTCGGGCGGTCATGCGCTGCTGGTCGGCGTGCCCGGCCTCGGAAAAAGCCGGTTGGTCGAGACGCTTGGCGTGGTGACAGGGCTCTCGGTCAAGCGCGTGCAATTCACCCCGGATCTGATGCCGGCCGACATCATCGGCAGCGAAGTGCTGGAGGAAGCGCAGGGACGGCGCGGCTTCCGCTTCATCCCCGGTCCCGTGTTCTGCCAGCTTCTCATGGCCGACGAGATCAACCGGGCCAGCCCGCGCACCCAATCAGCGCTGCTTCAGGCGATGCAGGAGCGGCGCGTGACCGCGAGCGGGCACGAGCATCCGCTTCCCGTGCCCTTCCACGTGCTCGCCACCCAGAACCCGATCGAGCAGGAGGGCACCTATCCCCTGCCCGAGGCGCAGCTCGACCGCTTCCTGCTGCAAATCAATATCGGCTATCCCGATGTGGGCGACGAGCGGGCCATGCTGCTGGCCACCACCGGCGCGACCGAGGCGGTGGCCGAGCCGGCGATGGCCGAAAGCGACCTGCTCGCGGCGCAAGCCCTGATCCGCCGCGTCCCGGTCGGCGAATCGGTGCTGGACGCCATCCTCGCGCTGGTGCGCAACGGCCGCCCCGAAACCACGGATGAGGAGGTGGTGCGCCACTCGGTCGCCTGGGGGCCTGGTCCGCGCGCCGCGCAGGCGCTGATGCTCGCCTGCCGCGCCCGTGCCTTGCTGGATGCGCGGCTCTCGCCCAGTATCGACGACGTGGCCGCGCTCGCCCGCCCGGTGCTGCGCCACCGGATGGCGCTGAGCTTCGCCGCTCGTGCCGACGGGCTGGAGCTTGACGCGGTGATTGATCGTTTGGTGGAACGGCTTGGCTGAGCACTTGCGGCAAGGCGATCACGGCGCGCGCCGTGCGGAGGCGCTGGCGGCACGGCTGCCCGCGCTCCTTGTCGCCGCGGAGCGTGTCGCCGCCACGGTGGCGCAGGGCGTGCATGGCCGCAGGCGGGCGGGACGTGGGGATAGCTTCTGGCAATTCCGCCATTTCGGCGTTGGCGACTCGCCCGCGCGCATCGATTGGCGCCGCTCGGCCCGCTCCGGACGGCCGGACGCGGCGGGGTGGTTCGTCCGCGAGGCTGAATGGGAAGCGGCGCAAACCGTTTGTCTCTGGCGGGACGGCTCGGCCAGCATGAACTGGCGCTCGGCGCACGCCTCCAGCACCAAGCGGGAGCGGGCCGAATTGCTACTGCTCGCGCTCGCTGCCCTGTTGCTGCGCGGCGGCGAGCGGGCGGCGCTCATCGCCGACCCGCTTCGCCCAGTCGCGGGCCGCGCCGGGCTGAACACATTGGCGGCCATGCTCGCCGTCGCCGCCAGCGAGTCCGAGGCGGCGGGGCTGCCGCCGCCGGTCGCACTTCCGCGTCACGCGAAGATCGTGCTGTTGAGCGACTTTTTGACGGACCTTGCGGATGTGCAAGCTCTAATCTCGCGACTTGCCGCGCTGCCTGCAACCGGCTACTTGCTTCAGGTGCTCGATCCGGCCGAAATTCTGCTTCCCTACGAGGGCCGCGTCCGCTTCCTAGGGCTGGAGCGGGAACCCGCGGCCTTGGTGCCGCGGGTCGAGAGCGTGCGGGAGGCGTATGCAAACCGGCTGCGCGGGGCGCAGGAGTCGCTGCTGGCCATGTGCCGTGCCGCGGGTTTCGGCTTCGGCGTGCATCGCACGGACCATCCCCCCGAGATGGCGCTGCTCGGCCTCTACGCCGCGTTGGCCGATCGATGAGCGCGAGGTCGTGAAAGCCTCGACTTCCTCTCCGCGCCGAGGGGCGGAGCTACGGCAATCACATACACCCGGAGTGATCGCGTGCCTGTCTTCCGCGGGTGAGGGGGCGCGGGCGAGGCCCTCACCCGGCTCGCTCCGCTCGCCGACCTCTCCCGCGAGCGGGAGAGGTGGAGCGGTGGAGAGGGAGTCGCGGCGCGCACGGGCACGGGTGCCGGCATGAGCCTGACCAATCCATGGGTGCTGCTCGCTTTGGCCGCGCTGCCACTTTTGTGGTGGCTGCTGCGGGTCACGCCGCCCGCGCCC
>DATFDN010000215.1:0-10111 GCA_035252035.1 Acetobacteraceae bacterium
TCGGCCTCCGACCCGTCGCTGAGCAACAGCACAAGCGCGTGGGCGCGAACCCTAACCTCGCGCGTCGCGGGACCAAGATCGCGCTCGGCGCATTCCGGGGCGGCGGTGTCGAGCAGGAGGCGCGCCGGCAGATGCGGCGGCGGCAGGGCGAACAGCCGATCCTCGCTCGTGGGATTGAGCATCATCGTGAACATTGGCATTCGCCCATCAAGGAGTCGCGCCGCGCGCCGCAGAACCAACGTCCGCTCCTCGGGATTGTTCCACGCCTCCGGCGTGATCGCACGACCTTGCTCGTCAAACCAGTCAATGTCGCGCAGCTCCGGCGTCAGCTCGTGGCGGCCGACCCGAAACTGAGGCCAACGCAACACGGGATGCGCGCGCCGCAGCGCGATCAGCCGCGCGGTGAAGGCGGTGAAAGCTTGGCCTTCCGGCGACTCCGCCGCGTGCCAGTCGAACCACGACACCTCGTTGTCCTGGCAATACGGATTATTGTTGCCACCCTGGCTGCGGCCGAACTCGTCGCCGCCCAGCAGCATCGGCGTCCCGTCGGCGAGGAACGCGCAAGCCAGCATGGCCCGCCTGAGGCACGCCCGGCGCGCCTGGATCGCCGATTCGTCCGTTGGACCCTCAACTCCCCAGTTGCACGACCAGTTGGCGTCGCTGCCGTCGCGGTTGCCTTCCTCGTTGGCTTCGTTCCGCTTGCGTTCGTAGGCAACAAGGTCGGCCAGGGTGAAGCCGTCATGGCAGGCCACATAGTTGATCGACGCCCAGGGCCGGCGTCCGGCGTGGCCCACGATGTCGCGCGATCCGGCGAGCCGGGCCGCGAATTCGGGGCGCTGGCCGGGATCGCCGCGCCAGAACCGGCGCACTCCGTCGCGGAATCGGTCGTTCCATTCCGCGAAGCCCGGCGGGTGCTGGCCGAGCCGGTAGCCACCATGACCAATGTCCCAGGGTTCGGCGATCAGCTTCAAGCGCGACAGCATCGGGTCTTGACGGATCGCGTCGAAGAACCCGGCGCCGGGGTCGAAGCCGTGCGCCTCACGTCCCAGCGCGGCGGCGAGATCGAAGCGGAACCCATCCACGTGATACGATTCCGCCCAGTAGCGGAGCGAATCCATCACCATTTGCAACACGCGTGGATGCGACAGGTTGAGCGTATTGCCGGTCCCGGTCACATCGAAGCAGCGGCGCGCGTCGTCGTGGGCAAGCCAGTAATAGCTGGCATTGTCCAGCCCGCGCCATGAGAGCGTCGGCCCTTTCTCACTGCTTTCGGCCGTGTGGTTGTACACGACATCGAGGATCACCTCGATCCCGGCGGCGTGAAGCCGGCGCACCGCCCGGCGCATCTCATGGCCCGTGCCGCTCGCAAGATAGGCGGGCTCGGGAGCGAAGAAGCCGAGCGTGTTATAGCCCCAGTAGTTGCGCAAACCTCGCTGGATCAGGAAGCGATCCTGGCCGATGGCCTGGATGGGCAGCAGCTCGACCGCGGTGATCCCGAGGCGGAGCAGATGGTCGATGATCCGCGGGTCGGCCAGCGCCGCGAACGTGCCGCGCAGATTGGGCGCGATGTCCTCGCGCAGCATTGTCAGGCCGCGCAGATGCGCCTCATAGATCACCATGTCGGACCAGGCCACGCCGGGCGGCCGGTCATCGCCCCACCCGAACGCATCATCCGTCACCACCGCCTTTGGCATGAACGCGGCGCTGTCGCGGCGGTCGTAGGAAAAGTCCTCCCGCCCCGAATGCGTGCGGAAGCCGTACAGAGCGTCGGACCAGTGGATCTCGCCGCGCAGCGCGCGCGCGTACGGGTCGAGCAAGAGCTTGTGCGGGTTGAAGCGATGGCCGTGCTCGGGCGCATAGGGTCCAAAGGCGCGCAGCCCGTACACGGTGCCGGGTCCGGCCTCGGGGAGGTACCCGTGCCAGATCTGGTCGGTGTATTCGGGAAGCGTGAAGCGCCCGGTCTCGTACCGGCCAGTCGAGTCGAACAGGCAGACATCGATGCGCTCGGCGTGAGCGGAGAAGACGGCGAAATTGACGCCGCATCCATCCCAGCTCGCGCCGAGCGGGTGGTTGCGGCCGGGAAGGAGGATGTCAGGAAGCAGAGAGCGTATCACGAGATTCCGAACCGATGGGAACCCCTCCCCGGCCCGCTCCCGCAAGGGGAGGGGGAGTAGAAAAGCTCCCCTTCCCTTGCGGGAGGGGTTGGGGGAGGGGTCGAAGCGACTAATGACTTCAGTCAGATTTTACAGCCGTTGGAGCCAACGCCTACCCACCCGCCCGGAACAGCACAGTCGCCAGGGGCGGCAGCAGCAGCGAGAGTGATTGCTCCTCGCCATGCGCCGGGACCGGTTCCGCCTGCACGCCGCCGCCGTTGCCCAGGCCGCTGCCGCCGTAATGCTCGGAATCGGAGTTCAGAAGCTCGCGCCAGAACCCGCCTTGCGGCACGCCGAGGCGATAGTCCGGGCGCGGCACAGGGGTCATGTTGCACACCGCGAGCACCGGCGCCACATCGCCGGCACCGAAGCGAAGATAGGCGAACACCGAATTGGCGGCGTCATCGCCCACCACCCAGCGGAAGCCGGCCGGGTGCGCGTCGTACTCGTGCAGCGCGCGCTCCCGCCCGTACGCGTGGTTCAGGTCGCGCACCCATCGCTGAACGCCGCGATGCCCGGCGTCTTCCAGCAGCGCCCAGTCAAGCTCGCGGTCGTGGCTCCACTCCCGCTCCTGCGCGAACTCGCCGCCCATGAAGAGCAGCTTCTTGCCCGGCTGGGTCCACATGAACCCGAAATAAGCACGCAGATTGGCCAGGCGCTGCCAAGCATCGCCCGGCATCTTGCCAATCAGCGAGCCTTTCCCATGCACCACCTCATCGTGCGACAGCGGCAGCACGAACCGCTCGGAGAAGGCGTAGATCAGCCCGAAGGTCATGTCGTTGTGGTGCCAGCCCCGATGGATCGGATCGTGCTGCATGTAGCGGAGCGTGTCATGCATCCAGCCCATGTTCCACTTGAAATCGAAGCCGAGCCCGCCTTCCGCGGCGGCGCGCGTCACGCCGGGCCAGGCGGTGGATTCCTCGGCGACCGTGATCGCGCCGGGGCAGCGTTCGGGGACCACGCTGTTGAGGTGGCGCAGGAAGCCGATGGCCTCCAGGTTCTCGCGCCCGCCATAGATGTTGGGAATCCACTCGCCGGGCGCACGGCTGTAGTCGCGGTACAGCATGGAGGCGACCGCGTCCACCCGCAGCCCGTCCACGTGGTAATGCTCCAGCCAATGGATCGCGCTGGCGATCAGGAAGCCCTGCACCTCGCGCCGGCTGAGATTGTAGATATAGGTGTTCCAGTCCTGATGGAATCCCTCACGCGGGTCGAGATGCTCATAGAGCGCGGTGCCGTCGAAACGCGCCAGGCCATATTCATCGGTCGGGAAATGCGCCGGCACCCAGTCGATGATGACGCCGATCCCGGCACGGTGGCACGCATCGACGAAGCGGGCAAAGCCTTCGGGCGGGCCGAAACGCGCGCTCGGCGCGAACAGCGAGAGCGGCTGATAGCCCCAAGAGCCGGTGAAGGGATGCTCGGTGACGGGCAGCATCTCCACGTGCGTGAAGCCCATGTCCTTGACGTAGGGCACGAGGCGTTCGGTCAGGTCGTCCCAGCAGGGAAAGCGCGTGGGATCGTCCGGCGCCGGGCGCAGCCAGGAGCCAGGATGGACCTCGTAGATGGCGATTGGCGCGTTGGCCCGTTGGCGTTCCGCGCGCCCGGCCATCCATTCCTCGTCGCGCCACGCAAAGGGCACGCAATCGGCGACCACCGAGGCGGTCGCGGGCGGCGCCTCGGTCTGGCGGGCGAGCGGGTCGGCCTTGAGCGGCAGATGCGCGCCATCCGGTCCGACGATCGCGAACTTGTAGCGCGTGCCGGGGCCGGTGCGCGGGACGAACAGCTCCCAGACGCCCGCGCCTTGGCGCGCACGCATCGGATGGCGCCGCCCGTCCCAGGTGTTGAAGTCGCCCACCACGGACACCGCGCGCGCGTTTGGCGCCCAGACGGCGAAGCGCACGCCGGCAACGCCGTCAATGGTCATCGGCCGCGCGCCCAAGGCGAAGGCCAGCTCGAAATGCCGCCCTTCGTTGAACAGGTAGAGGTCGAGATCGCTCAGCAGCAGCCCGAACGAGTACGGGTCTTCGGTCTCCTGCACCGCGCCCGGCCATTGGATGCGCAGCCGATACGCCTCGGTGGTGTCCGCGAGTCCGACGAACAATCCGTACGGCTCGCCTTGCGACAGTGCGCCGATCCGCCGCCCGCTGTCACGCGCGACGAGTTCGACCCGCTCCGCGCCTGGCAGGAAGGCGCGCACCACCCGCCCATGCGGCCCGTCATGTGGCCCGAGCACCGAGAAAGGGTCGCCAAGTCGCGCATGGGCGAGCGCGTCGGCCAGCGCGGGATCGAGCGGCGGGGGCGGGGGGACCGCGACGTCCATCATTCCGCGGCCTTCCGCTCCGGCACCAAGGTCTCGTCGGCGATGCGCGCCAATCCGTGCAGCGGCACATCGATCCAACTCGGCCGGTTGGCTGCCTCATAGGCGATCTCGTACGCCGCTTTCTCGATCAGGAACAGGCGCAACAGGGCCGCGTCCGCCGCGTCGTTGTTCGACGGCGTGAGGGCGCGGTAGCCGGCGAGGAAGCAGGCGTTCAGCCGGTCCAGGATCTCGGCCAGGAACGCCGCGCGCCGCTCTTCCGCAAGGTGGGCGTGCGCCTCCCGGCTCTTCCGCCGGACCACCGCCACGGCGTAGTCGAAGGACCGAATAACGCCGGCGAGGTCGCGCATCGGGCTGGTCTTGGCGCGCCGTTGTTCGAGCGGCCGCGCCGGCTCGCCCTCGAAATCGATGATGTAGATGTCGCCCGAGGAGACCAGCATCTGGCCCAAGTGCAGGTCGCCATGGATGCGCGTCAGCATGGCGCCGGTGCCGTGCCGGGCGAGGATACGCGCCGTGTCGATGAGTTCCCCGCGCGCCCGCTCCAGCGCCTCCGCCTCCGCCTGGGCCGGGGCGTCGAGGGACGCGCGCGCGCCGGACAGGGCGCGCAGCGCCGCATCGATTTGGATGCCCACCTCACGCGCCCAGCGCTCCAGGACCGCGTCATCGGCGTGCTCCGGCGCGAAGTCCGGGGCGTTGGTCGGGCGGGCCAGCGCGGCGTGCATCTCGCCCAGGCGCTGGCCGATGATGCTGGCGATGGCCTCGCCCTCGGCGAACCTGTCGGGCGCCGCCTCGGACTGGACCTCCTCGGTCGCGGGCAGGTCGGACAGGGCGCGCAGCATCCAGTCCAGCATCCACGTCCAGGCATCGCCCTGGTTGCGGATGAAGGCCTGCGCGATGGCGAGCGTATGGCGCGCGCCATCGGCGCCGACGCGCACCATCTCGCCCAGCAACGCCGGCGTGTGCGCGAAGCCCTGCTCGGTGAGGTAGCGGCCCATCTCGGCTTCGGGGTGCGGGCCGGCGACAAGGCGGCGGAACAGCTTCACCATCGCCGCGTCGCCGACGATCAGCGAGCTGTTGGATTGCTCGGCCGAGAGCCACGTGACCTCGGCATCGCCCGCCGGCAGCACACCTTGCATCCGCTCGGTCGGCTCGAACCGGATCTCGCCATCCCCGGCCCGCACACGCGCGCCCTCGGCGAAGCCGCGCATCACCGCGCGCGCGAAGACCGGCAGGGCGAAACCGTCGGTGAGCAGGCCAACCCGGCTGACGCGGCGGACGCGGGCGAGCGCGAGCTGCGCCGGAAGGGGCGCGCTCGTGCCCTCGTCCTCCCACGTCACGGACAGCGGCAGGAGCCACCGCGCCACGCCCGCCGCGCTGCTGGTCTCGATCTCCGCCAACAGCAGCTCGCGATCCGCGTTCGGCAGCTCGGTCAGATCGGCCAGCCGGATCTGGGTCGCCGTCTGATCCTTCGCGGCGTACCAGCGCCGGACCGTGAGATAGGTGGGCAAAACGTCCCTCTCGATCACGGCGCGCTGGTCGCGCAGCGCGTCGGCGAGGGAGCGGCGGACGACAATGGTCTGGTATTCGGGCATCGGCTCTGGCGCCGGCGTGTGCCCCGAGGGCCACGCCGCCTCCCTTGCTAGCTGGAACCAGTAGAAGCCGTATTGCGGCAAGGTCAGCAGATAGGGAAGCTGCCCCACTGGCGGAAACACCGAGCCGCCGTTCAACTCGACCGGCGTGCGGCCAACGAAATCCGAGAGGTCGAGTTCCACAGCTTGCGGCGTGCGCGCCAGATTGGCGACGCAGAGCAGCGTCTCGTCCTGATATTCCCGCAGGTAGGCGAGCACCTTGCGGTTCTTCGGGTAGAGCAGGCGGAACGTGCCGCGTCCGAAGGCGCGGTGCTGGCGCCGCACCGCGAGCACGCGGCGGGTCCAGTTCAGCAGCGAATGCTGGTCGCGGTCCTGCGCCTCCACGTTCACGGCCTCGAACCCGTAGATCGGGTCCATGATCGGCGGCAGCACGAGCGAGGCGGGGTCGGCGCGGGAGAAGCCGCCGTTGCGGTCGGGCGACCACTGCATCGGCGTGCGAACCCCGTCGCGGTCGCCGAGATGGATGTTGTCGCCCATGCCGATCTCGTCGCCGTAATAGATCACCGGCGTGCCCGGCATCGACAGCAGCAGGTAGTTCAGCAGCTCCACCCGGCGGCGGTCATGCTCCAACAGAGGAAGCAGGCGGCGGCGGATGCCAAGGTTGAGGCGCGCGCGCCGGTCGGCGGCGTAGGTCTCCCAGAGATAGTCCCGCTCGGCGTTCGTGACCATCTCCAGGGTCAGCTCGTCATGGTTGCGCAGGAAGATCGCCCACTGGCAGGAGTCGGGGATGTCGGGGGTCTGGCGCAGGATGTCGGTGATCGGGAAGCGGTCCTCGCGCGCGACCGCCATGTACATGCGTGGCATCAGCGGGAAGTGGAACGCCATGTGGCATTCGTCCCCGGCGCCGAAATACTCCTTCACGTCCTCCGGCCACTGGTTGGCCTCGGCGAGCAGCATCCGGTCGGGATAGTGCGCGTCCACGGCGGCGCGGATCTTGCGCAGGACGGCGTGCGTCTCGGGCAAGTTTTCGTTGTTTGTGCCCTCGCGCTCGACCAGGTACGGAACGGCGTCGAGCCGCAGCCCGTCCACGCCGAGATCGAGCCAGAAGCGCATCACGGACAGCACCTCGCGCAGCACGCGCGGGTTGTCGTAATTCAGATCCGGCTGGTGGGAATAGAAGCGGTGCCAGTAATAGGCCTGCGCCGCGGCGTCCCAGGTCCAGTTCGACCGCTCGGTGTCCAGGAAGATGATGCGCGTGCCGCTGTAGCGCTGGTCGGTGTCGGACCAGACGTAGAAATCGCGATGGTTGGTGCCCCGCCGCGCCCGGCGGGCGCGCTGGAACCACGGGTGCTGGTCGGAGGTGTGGTTCACCACCAGTTCGGTGATGACGCGCAGCCCGCGCTGGTGCGCCGCGTTGACGAAGCGCCGCACATCGGCCAGCGTCCCGTAGTCGGGATGCACCCCGCGATAGTCCGCGATGTCGTACCCGTCGTCGAGGCGCGGCGAGGGATAGAACGGCAGCAGCCATATCGCCGTCACGCCAAGTCCCGCGATGTAGTCCAGCTTCGCCATCAGGCCGGCGAAATCCCCGACGCCGTCGTTGTTAGAGTCGAAGAACGACTTGACGTGCAGTTGGTAGATGACGGCGTCCTTGTACCAGAGGTGGCTCTCTGCCTCGGTGCTAGCGGCGGGTAGCGCCAGCGGGCGCGCGATGGGCGCGTTCATGCCGCGCCGCCCGGCGGCGTCAGGCGCCAGATCGCGAAGGGCAGGTCGGCGGGATCGAGGCGGATGCGCTGCGACTTGCCGTGCCAGGTCCAGGAATGGCCGCGCATCAAATCCTCGACTCCGATCGCGCCGCCATCGGGCAGCCCCCATTCCCATAGCGGCACCTCGATAGCGGCGTCCTGGGCGCGATGCGGGTCGAAGCTGATCGCGACCAGGATCATCGCGCGCCCGTCTCCCGGCGCCCGCTTGCCGAACAGGAGCACCTGGTCGTTGAGGGCGTTGTAGAACCGGACTCCCAGATGGGACTGCAAGGCCGGATTGGCGCGGCGGATGCGGTTCAACGCGGCGATCTCGGCGCGGATGTTGCCCGGCGCGTTCCAGTCGCGCACCCGGATCTCGTACTTCTCCGAGTCGAGATACTCCTCGCGCCCGGGCAGTGGGGCGGATTCGCACAGCTCGAACCCGGAATAGACGCCCCACAGCCCGGACAGCGTCGCCGCCAGCGCCGCGCGGATCAGGAAACCGGGCCGTCCCGAGCCTTGCAGGAAGATCGGATTGATGTCCGGGGTGTTGACGAAGAAGTTGGGGCGGAAAACGTCGCGCGCGGGCGCCGTGTTCAGCTCGGTCAGGTATGCGGCCATGTCCTGCTTGGTGTCGCGCCAGGTGAAATAGGTGTAGGATTGGGTGAACCCGACCTTGGCCAGCCGGTACATCATCTTGGGCCGGGTGAACGCCTCGGAGAGGAAGATCACGCCAGGGTCGCGGGCGCGGATGTCCTCGATGAGCCAGCGCCAGAACGGCAGCGGCTTGGTGTGGGGATTGTCCACCCGGAAGATGCGCACCCCATGCTCAAGCCAGAATCGGACCACGTCCCGCAACGCGAGCCAGAGGTCGGGAACCGCCGCGTCGGCGTAGAACTCCACATTGACGATATCCTGGTACTTCTTGGGCGGATTCTCCGCATAGCGGATCGAGCCGTCGGGACGCCAGCGAAACCAGCCCGGATGCTCGCGAATCCAGGGATGGTCGAGGGAGCACTGGATGGCGAAGTCGAGCGCCAGCTCCAGCCCGTGCTGGCGCGCGGCCTCCAGCAGGGCGCGGAAATCCTCGAACGTTCCAAGTTCGGCATGAATTGCCTGGTGCCCGCCCTCCTCGGCGCCGATGGCGTAGGGGCTGCCCAGATCCCCCGGCCGCGCCTCAAGCGCGTTGTTGCGCCCCTTGCGGTTGGTGTGGCCGATGGGGTGGATCGGCGGGAAGTACAGGACATCGAATCCCATGTCGCGGATGCGCGGCAGCTCCTTGATCACGTCGCGCAGCGTGCCGTGCCGCGCCGGATCGTCGGTCGCCGAGCGCGGGAACATCTCGTACCAGCTCGCGAACGCCGCCTGCGCGCGGTCCGCGTCGAGCGGCAGCTCCGCGCGGCGCGTGCAGAACGGGCGGTGCCGGCCCCGCGCCACCGCGCGATCGGTCTCCTCGTCCAACAGGATGCCGACGCGGCCCTCGGTATCCTCCGCTTCGAGCGCCTGGGCGATCGCCTCGATGGCACCGCGCGCGTCCTCGGGCGCGCCTTGCGCGATGTGGCGCAGCAACTGCCGCCCTTCCTCCGCCTCCAGGCCCAGCTCCTGTCCGGCGTCCCGCTTGCGGATCAGGTCGCGGCGGAAGGTCGCCCACTCGTCCCACCACGCCTCGATCGTGAACAGATGCCGGCCGACCCGCCACGGCGTGAAGCTCGCCCGCCAGCGGTCGTTGTCGATCAGGCGCATCCTCTCGCGCCGCCATCCCGCCTCGTCCGCGCCGCGCCACAGCAGCTCGGCCGCCAAGACCTCGTGGCCGTCGGCGATGAGATCGGCCTCGACCACGACCGGATCGCCCGCCACGCGCTTCGCGGGGAATTCGCCATTGTCCACCGACGGGCTGACCGCCTCGATGGCGATGCGCGGCGCGGCCGCGGCCTCCAGGGCGGCCTGCTCGCCGCGGCCCCACGGGGTGAGGATGTCGGGAACCCGCTCATAGCGCGCGAGGCGCACTTCCCCCGGCGAGAGCGGGTGGGTCAGGTCGAGCACGCCGTCGATGGCCTTTGGCCTGCCGAACGCCGCCCCTGCGGTGGGCGGCAGCGGCACCAAGGGGGTGTCCAGGGGCGAATCATGCGAGAGATCGGGATTGGCCACGACCACCAGCGCCCGCGCCGCCTGGCGGACATCGGCCGCGTCGGCGCGCAACAGGGCCGTGGCGCGCGCCTCGGGACCGGTGAGGGCGCGCAGCTCGCCGTCGCGCCACTGCGCGGCGATGCGCTTGGAGAGCGCGTTCGCCTCCCGCACCGCCCC
>DATFDN010000216.1:0-2942 GCA_035252035.1 Acetobacteraceae bacterium
CGGCCAGCACGTCCGGCGGGGGAGGGCGCTGGGGCGCGAGCAGGCTCGCGGCCTCGCGCCCGATGAATCCGGTGTCGATGCCCCCGGCGGCGAAAGCCGGATGGGCCGCGATCCGCGCCAGCAGGTCGAGGTTGCTCGCCACGCCCGCGATCTCGGTCTCCGCCAGCGCCCGGCGCAGCCGGGCCAGCGCCTCCTCGCGCGTGGCGCCGTGGCAGATCACCTTGGCGATCATGGCGTCGTAGTGGACGCTGACCGCATCGCCTGCGCGCACCCCGGCATCGACCCGAACGCCCTCGCCCTGGGGCAGGCGCAACGCGACGATCCGCCCGACCGAGGGCGCGAAGTCGCGCGCCGGGTCTTCGGCGTAGAGCCGCGCCTCGATCGCGTGGCCACGCAGGCGGATCGCGTCCCCCGACGCGGGCAGCGTCTCACCGGCGGCGACGCGGAGCTGCCATTCGACCAGATCGAAGCCCGTGACCATCTCCGTCACTGGATGCTCGACCTGGAGCCGTGTGTTCATCTCCAGGAAGTAGAAGCCATCGGCGTCGGCGACGAACTCCACCGTCCCGGCGCCGACATAGCCGACGGCCCGCGCGCAGGCGACGGCGGCCGCGCCCATCGCCTCCCGCCGAACCGGGTCGAGCCCAGGGGCGGGCGCCTCCTCGATCACCTTCTGGTGCCGCCGCTGCGCCGAGCAGTCGCGCTCGAACAGATGCACGGCGTTGCCATGCGTGTCGGCGAAGACCTGCACCTCGATATGGCGCGGGCGGGCGAGGTAGCGTTCGATCAGCACCCGGTCGTCGCCGAAGGCCGAGGCGGCCTCCTGCCGGGCGGAGGCCAGCGCCGTGCCGAAGTCGCCGGCCCGCTCGACCACGCGCATCCCCCGCCCGCCCCCGCCGGAGACGGCCTTGATGACCACGGGGAAGCCGACGCGCGCGGCCTGGTCGGCGAGGAACCCCGGCTCCTGCGCCTCCCCGTCATAGCCGGGCAGCACCGGCACCCCGGCCTGGCGCATCAGCGCCTTGGCCGAGGACTTCGAGCCCATGGCGCGCATCGCCTCGGCCGGGGGGCCGACGAAAATCAGGCCAGCTTCCGCGCAAGCCTCGGCGAAGGCAGGGTTTTCGGACAGGAACCCATAACCCGGATGCACCGCGTCGGCCCCGGTGCGCCGCGCCGCTTCGATGATGCGGTCGATCGCCAGATAGCTCTCGCGCGCCGGCGCAGGGCCGATCAGCACCGCGCGGTCGGCGGCCTGGACGTGCATCGCCCCCGCGTCGGCCTCGGAGAACACGGCGACCGTCTCGATCCCCATGCGCCTGGCGGTGCGCGCCACGCGGACCGCGATCTCGCCCCGGTTGGCGATCAGCAGGGTGCGGATCATCACATCCGGAACACGCCGAAGCGCGTCTCCTCCACCGGCGCGTTCAGCGCGGCCGAGAGCGAGAGGGCCAGCACCAGCCGCGTCTCCGCCGGGTCGATGATCCCGTCATCCCAGAGCCGGGCGGTCGCGTAGTAGGGCCGGCCCTTGTCCTCGTACTCGGCGCGGATCGGGGCCTTGAACGCCTCCTCGGCCTCGGCGCCCTCGAAGCCGCCCCGGACCGTGGCCAGCACGCTCGCCGCCTGCTCCCCGCCCATCACCGAGATCCGGGCGTTCGGCCACATCCAGACGAAGCGCGGCTCGTAGGCCCGTCCGCACATCCCGTAATTGCCCGCCCCATAGCTGCCCCCGATGATGATCGTGATCTTCGGCACCCCCGCCGTCGCCACCGCCGTCACCAGCTTGGCGCCGTCCTTGGCGATCCCGCCCGCCTCGTACTTCCGCCCCACCATGAACCCGGTGATGTTTTGCAGAAACACCAAGGGGATGCCGCGCTGGGCGCACAACTCGATGAAATGCGCCCCCTTAAGCGCCGATTCGGAAAACAGGATTCCGTTGTTGGCCAAGACGCCCACCGGGTAGCCCCAGACATGGGCGAAGCCGCACACCAGCGTCGTGCCGTACAATCGTTTAAACTCATCGAGTTCGCTGTCGTCCACGACCCGCGCGATCACCTCGCGCACGTCATAGGGCGCGCGCAGGTCCGCCGGCACCACCCCATGCAGCTCCGCCGGGTCGTAGCGCGGCGGGGCCGGCGCGCGCAGCACCGCCTCCGGCCGCTTGACCCCGTTCAGCCCGGCCACGATGCGCCGGCAGATGCCCAGCGCGTGCCGGTCGTCCCGCGCGTAGTGATCGACCACGCCCGAGGTGCGCGCGTGGACATCCGCGCCCCCCAGATCCTCGGCCGACACCTCCTCTCCCGTCGCCGCCTTCACCAGCGGTGGACCGGCGAGGAAGATCGTGCCCTGCCTGCGCACGATCACGCTCTCGTCGCACATCGCCGGCACGTACGCCCCGCCCGCGGTGCAGGAGCCGAGCACGGCGGCGATCTGCGGGACGCGCCACGCGGACAAGTTGGCTTGGTTGTAAAAGATACGGCCGAAATGCTCGCGGTCGGGAAAGATCTCGTCCTGCATCGGCAGGAACGCCCCGCCCGAATCCACCAGGTAGATGCACGGCAGCCGGTTCGCCCGCGCCACCTCCTGCGCGCGCAGGTGCTTCTTCACCGTCATCGGGAAATACGTCCCGCCCTTCACCGTCGCGTCGTTGGCGACGATGACGCACTCGCGCCCCGCGACGCGGCCGATGCCGGTGATGATCCCCGCGCTCGGCACCTCGTCGCCGTACATGCCGAACGCGGCGAGCTGCGACAATTCGAGGAACGGCGAGCCCGGATCGATCAGCGCCGCCACCCGATCGCGCGGCAGCAGCTTGCCGCGCGAAAGGTGGCGTCTGCGCGCCGCCTCCCCGCCGCCCTGCTCCACCTCCGCCACGCGCGCGCGCAGATCCTCGACCAGCGCGCGCATCGACGCGGCATTGGCGGTGAAGTCCGCGCCGCGCGGGG
>DATFDN010000217.1:0-4178 GCA_035252035.1 Acetobacteraceae bacterium
CCTCACCGAGGGGCCGCCCTCGATCCGCACCGAGAACGCGCAGCTGGTCGCCTACGTGTACGTGGACATGCGCGATCGCGACATCGGCGGCTACGTCGAGGACGCCGCGCGCGCGGTGCGGGAGGAGGTCAAGCTGCCGCCGGGCTACCGCATCGAATGGAGCGGGCAGTTCGAGTACATGCGGCACGCCAAGGCGCGGCTGCAGCTCGTCGTGCCGGCGACTCTCGCGGTCATCTTCGTGCTGCTCTACCTCAACTTCGGCCGGCTGGCCGAGACGCTGATCGTCATGCTCTCCGTGCCGTTCGCGCTGGTGGGCGGCGTGTGGCTGATGTGGTGGCTCGGGTACAACCTGAGCGTCGCCGTGGTGGTTGGCTTCATCGCGCTCGCGGGGGTTGCCGCCGAGACCGGCGTCATCATGCTGATCTACCTCGACCACGCGCTAGCCGAGATCCGCGCGCGACGCGCGGCGGAGAGCCGTGTGCTCACCCATGCTGACCTGAGGGCGGCCATCATGGAGGGCGCCGTGGAGCGGGTGCGGCCGAAGATGATGACGGTGACGGCGATCATGGCAGGGCTGGTGCCGATCCTCTGGAATGAGGGAACGGGATCGGAGGTGATGCGGCGCATCGCCGCGCCGATGGTCGGCGGCATGGTGTCCTCGACCGTGCTGACGCTGCTTGTCATTCCGGCACTCTACGCGCTGGTCAAGGGATGGGGGCTGCCGCGCCAAGCGGAGGCAATTGCCATGAGGAGGCGGCAGCCAATCGAGCCGCACGCGGCCAAGTGAGCAAGCGGGGACGTTCTGATGCGCTCGTCGCGGCAACAGATTAGGAGACGCCCTTGTCCATAAGGAATGATCTGGCTCACCGCACTGCGCCGCTATCTCGCCGCGACCGCGGTCCTGGATCTCGTGTGGGAGACCCTCCAACTGCCGCTCTACACGATCTGGCGCGACGGCATGGTGCGAGCGAAGGCGTTCGCCATCCTGCATTGCACTGCGGGCGATCTCCGGATCGCGCTCGCGCTCCTCGTCGGCGCGCTCGTGGCGGTGGGCGATCCGGCCTGGCCCGGCCGGCGCTTCGGCGGCGTCGCGATCCTGACCATTCTGGGCGGGCTTGCCTACACGGTGTTCAGCGAGTGGCTCAACGTCGAGGTCCGGCGGAGCTGGGCCTACTCCCCTCTCATGCCGGTCCTGCCATCGTTCGGCACCGGGCTGTCGCCCGTGCTGCAATGGCTCACCATCCCGACTCTCGCCTTATGGGCGGCTCATCGCGCCGATTCGGAGCCACGAACGTGATGCACGGCATGATGAGCGGCGAGATGAACGCGATGATGTGGGGCATGGGGCTGATCTGGCTCCTGATCATCGTCGTCCTCGTGCTGGGAGCGGCCGCGCTCCTGAAATACCTGTTCTCCGGAAGGCATTGAGCATGGAGAGACCCCGACGTTGCCGCCCTTTGCGTGGCGCGGCGTGGAGCTGAGGACTCCGACGATTGAGGTGCTGTCAGCTATCCGTCGACTCGTGGTACTGCGTACTGCTGACTGCCTTCGCGATCCTCGGCGCCACGGCGGTGGCTGCCGTACCGTCTATAAGCGATGGCCCTTGCGCTCATCAGGCGTCCGGCATGCAGCCCGTGAGGGCTGATACGTCGGATCATGGCGCGCCGTGCAAGAAGCTGACCCCGGACTGCGTGAAGCTGGCGGGGTGCATCGACCTGCCCGCCGTCTGTGAGCGACCCGCATCAGCGAGCGGGCCGGCGTTCGACACCCGCGTGGTCTACGCATTGGCGATCTCGGCCGAGGTTGGCCTCTCGCAAGAACCCCCCGTCCGGCCTCCCATCGTGACCTGACCCGAAGGCGCGTCCCGCGCGCGCCGGATCCAACCGGCTGCTCGACGCGGCGAGGCTACCGAGGCCCACCGCCTCCCAGCCGGTCCGAAACACGGTCGGTCATCGTGCCCGACAGTCCGCCGCCCATGCGCGACCCCGGGCCAGGGAGCGAGAGACACCCTCCATGAGGAGTATCCTGTTTGTGGCCGTCGCGGCGCTTGCCGCGACCTCCGCGCGCGCAGAGGGCACGCGGCATCCACCCTGCCTCGCGCGGCCTTCCCACTCGGCCGCCATGGCCCACAGTCCTGGAGCGAACGCGCCTCCAGTCCCGGGCGGCAGCTCGGCGGCGCTGGCCGCGCTGCTCGCGGACTGGGACCGGGCCGGCTTCAGCGCCCCCAGCAAGCCCGCCCAGTTCCGCGTCTACGGACGGAAGGGCTACGTGACCAGCGGCCCCGGGTACAACGCCATAGTCTCACTGATCGGCTCCGCCCTCAGGGACTCCCGTGAAGGGCGCGATCAGGAAGCCCTGGCCAAAATCGCCAAAGTCAGACGCTTGCTCGACCGGTAAGCGGCTGGCCGGGCGCGGGAGG
Source organism: Acetobacteraceae bacterium (assembly GCA_035252035.1). Lineage (GTDB taxonomy): Bacteria > Pseudomonadota > Alphaproteobacteria > Acetobacterales > Acetobacteraceae > DATFDN01. Next base: position 2,420 of record DATFDN010000217.1, read on the forward strand.
CTGGCGCGGGGAAAGAAATGCGGCGGTTAACCGAGCCATACACGGCCGAGTGGGAAAGTGGGACTTTGTAGAGAGAGTTGCTCACGCTGCCGCTTCCCGCTCGTACCAGACCCGGCTCGCGCGCACGATCCGCACGACGGAGAGCATGACCGGCACCTCGATCAGCACGCCAACAACGGTCGCCAACGCCGCGCCGGACTGGAAGCCGAACAGGGCGATGGCGGTCGCCACCGCCAACTCGAAGAAGTTGCTGGCGCCGATCAGGGCCGAGGGGCCGGCCACGCACCACTCGACCCCGAGCCGCCGGTTCAGCCAGTAGGCAAGGGCGGCGTTGAAGTACACCTGGATCAGGATCGGCACCGCGAGCAGCGCGATGACGAGGGGCTGGCGCATGATCTGCTCGCCCTGCAACCCGAACAGGAGCACGAGGGTCAGCAGCAACGCGGAGAGGGACAGGGGCGCCAGGGTCCGCAGCGTGCGGCTGAGCGCGGCGGCCCCGCCCCGCCGCAGCACCACCCGGCGCCAGACCTGTGCCACGATCACCGGCACCACAATGTAGAGCACGACCGAGAGCAGCAGCGTGTCCCAGGGCACGGCAATGGAGGAGAGGCCCAGCAGCAGCCCGACGATCGGCGCGAAGGCGACCACCATGATGAGGTCGTTGAGCGCCACCTGCGACAGCGTGAAGTGCGGCTCGCCGTCGACGAGGTTGGACCAGACGAACACCATCGCGGTGCAGGGGGCGGCCGCGAGCAGGATCAGCCCGGCCATGTAGCTGTCGATTTGCTCGGCCGGCAGCAAGGCCCGGAACAGGCAGCCGATGAACAACCACCCCAGCAGCGCCATGGAGAACGGCTTCACCAGCCAGTTCACCGCCACCGTGGCCGCGATCCCGCGCCAGTGGCTCCGTACCTGTCCCAGCGCGCCGAGGTCGATCTTGAGCAACATCGGCACGATCATCAGCCAAACCAGCGTCGCCACCGGCAGGTTCACCTGGGCCACGGTCGCCGCGCCGATCAGGTGGAACACGCCGGGGATCGCCTGCCCGAGCGCGATGCCGATCACGATGCAAAGGGCCACCCAGAGGGTCAGATAGCGCTCGAATGTCCCCATCGAGGGTGCCTTGGCCGCGCCGGTGTCGGCGGCCCTGGTTGTGGTCCCGCTCACAGCGTCTTCCCCGCGATGCGCTGGCCACGCTCGTCCACGACCCGGACGCCGTCCTCCTTGGCGAAGGCGCCGCGCTGCGCGCCGGGCAGGATGTCGAGCACGGCCTCGGATGGGCGGCAGAGCCTGACCCCGAGCGGCGTCACCACGATCGGCCGGTTGATAAGGATCGGATGCGCCATCATTGCATCGAGAAGCTGATCGTCGGTCAAGGCCGGATTGTCGAGGTCGAGTTCGGCGTAGGGCGTGCCCCTCTCCCGCAGCACCGCGCGCACCGGCACGCCCATGCGGCGGATCAAGTCGGCGAGTTCCGCCCGGCTCGGCGGCGTCTTGAGGTACTCGACGACGCGCGGCTCGGCGCCGCTGTTGCGGATGAGCCCGAGCACGTTGCGCGACGTGCCGCAGTTCGGGTTGTGGTAGATCGTGGTCTCCGTCCTGCGGGACTCCTTCAATGCGCCGCGCCAGTGCCTTCCTGGCCCGGCGTGCGGCTGCGGATATGAAGAGCGAAGGGCATGAGAAGCAGCGCGAGGATGGTGTTCAGGACAGCGCCGGCGCTCAGGAACCACAACGTGCCGGTCGGCCCTGAATGCTCCAT
>DATFDN010000218.1:0-17193 GCA_035252035.1 Acetobacteraceae bacterium
GCGTGCGGCAGGTAGTTCAGCGTGGCCACGATGTTCCAGCGGTCCATCTGCCCCTGATTGATCTGCTGGGTGCCGTGATAGAGGCCCGTGGTGTCGCCGAGACCGACCGTGTTGGCGGTCGAGAACAGGCGGAACGAGGGATGGGGGCGGATCACCCGGTTCTGGTCGAGTAGGGTGAGCTTGCCCTCGACCTCCAGGATGCGCTGGATCACGAACATCACGTCCGGCCGGCCGGCGTCGTACTCGTCGAACACCAGCGCGCAGGCGTGCTGGAGCGTCCAGGGCAGGATGCCCTCGCGGAACTCCGTCACCTGCTTGCCGTCGCGCAACACGATCGCGTCCTTGCCGATCAGGTCGATGCGGCTGATGTGGCTGTCGAGGTTGACGCGGATGCACGGCCAGTTCAGCCGCGCGGCCACCTGCTCGATGTGCGTGGACTTGCCGGTGCCGTGATAGCCCTGGATCATCACGCGACGGTTGAAGGCGAAGCCGGCTAGGATCGCGAGCGTCGTCTCCCGGTCGAACTTGTAGGCCGGGTCGATGTCCGGCACATGCTCGGTGCGGACCGAGAAGGCGGGAACCACCATGTCCGTCTCGATGCCGAACGCCTCGCGGGCCACGACATTGGTATCGGGGAGATCGATGGCCGAGGTGGGCCGGATATCGGCCAGTGCGGCGATCTTGTTCATCAGCCAGCGTATCCTGCTTGTTCCTGGTCGAATCTAGGCCGCGCGCCCGGCCTGTCAAACGCGCGGCGGGAATGGCTTCATCCCGCGGCGGCGAGCCCCGGTTCCCGCGACAGGCGCGAGCGGAGCACGGCGTAGGCCAGGTTGATCGCCTTGAACCGCTCCTCGGCGGCGCGGTCGCCGCCGTTCGCGTCCGGGTGGTTGGCCTTGGCCAGCTCCTTGTAGCGCGACTTGAGCGCCTCCAGGGTGAGCGGCCAAGAGAGGCCCAGCGCGGCCAGCGGTTCGCGCAGCTCGGCCGGGGCCGCGTGCGACGCGGCTGGGCCGTGCGCGCTCCCCCGGCGCAGCCGCCCGACTTCCAGCACGTGCAACGGATCGCGCAGCGCCTCCTGGTCCCACGCCGAGGAGCCGAGCCGCCCCAACGGCCAGCTCGGGCGCTGCCAGGCCGTGTCGCGGCGCAGCTCCATCTCGATCTGCGCCGGGCTCATGCCACGATAATAGTCCCACGCGGCGTTGTAGGCGCGCACATGCTCCAGGCAGAACCACCAGTATTCGCGCAGGTGGGTGCGCGATTTCGGCGCCCGGTACTCGCCCGCCTCGCCGCATCCGGGCGTGTCGCAGGGCCGGCCCGGCGCCGTCGGGTCGGGTGCGTAGGCCCTGGGTCGGGAGGCACGCCGCGTCATCACCCCGGTTATGTGCGCCGCGCGGGGTGGATGGCAATGCCCGGTTGGCGCGGGGGCGCCAAGACCCGATATGCGGGCCATGCAGCCATCAGCGCGAAGCCGGGCGGCCCGGCTGGAAGCGATCTTGCGGCAGGCCTTCGCGCCCTCGGTGCTGCGCGTCGTGGACGACAGCGCGCGGCACGCCGGCCATGCGGGGGCGCGGCCGGAGGGGGAGACGCATTATTCCGTGCTCATCGTCACGGAGGCCTTCCGTGGCCTGAGCCGGGTGGCGCGCTCGCGGGAGGTGCATCGGGCCTTGGCGGCCGAGCTGTCGGGCGGGATGCACGCCTTGACCCTGACCTTGCGCGCGCCGGAAGAGTATGGCGGGGAAGGGGAGTAGGATTTTCTCTAGATAGGGGATATTGGGTGGCATTCGGAGCAAGGGAGTTCTGAATGTCGGTCGATAAGGAACTGGACCGTGTTGATCGCGAAATATTGCGCCTCCTGAGCGCCGACGCGACGCTCTCCCTGGCCGATATCGCCGCGCGGGTTGCCCTGACCCCAACGCCCTGCTGGAAGCGTATCCGGCGCATGGAGCAGGCGGGCATCATCACCAAGCGGATCGCGCTGATCGACCCCGGCAAGATCGGCTTGCCGGTGTCGGTGTTCGTCGAGGTCGAGACCGCCGACCACTCCAGCGCCTGGCTGGCGCGCTTCGCCGAGGTGATCGCCGGCATGGAGGAGATCGTTGACGCCTGGCGCATGAGCGGGGACGTCGATTACTTGCTGCACGTCGCGGTGCCCGACATCGCCGCCTACGACAGCTTCTACCGCCGCCTCATCGCCGCGGTGCCGCTGCGCAACGTCTCCAGCCGGTTCGCGATGGAGCGGATGAAGGCGGGGCCGCTCCCGATCTGAGGTACGTTTCTTCCCGCGAGAAACGATCTTTTAATACGCGTGTGGTTTCCTCTTCACGAACGATGGAGAGAACCCATGGCGCGGAGCAGGCTTGTCAACCGCAACGTCGTCGCCGGCTCCGGCCGGACGAGTATGCGCCTCGAGCCCGAATTGTGGGACGCGCTCGCCGAGATCTGCGAGCGCGAGGGGCGCGGCATCCACGATCTGATCCGCGGCATCGACGGCCAACGCGAGCGCGGCGGGCGCACCAGCGCGGTGCGGGTGTTCGTGGTGCAGTACTTCCGCGCGGCGGCCACCGAGGCGGGACATATGGCGGCCGGGCATGGGCCATCGTGCTCGGTGGCGGCTTGAGCGCCCGCTCCGCCTATCCCTCTTCAACAGTCCCTTCGCGCGACCGTCGCACCCCTGTCGCTTGGGCGCGGAGAGGGAGCCGGCGCAGCAAGGGAGGCCAGAAAACCTACCCTCCCTCCGCCGCCTCCACCATGGCGCGCGCCGCCTGGACGCGGTCCTGCGCCAGCGCCTCGGTCTCGACATTAGTCTTGTCCGCCGCCTCGTACGCCGCTTCGGCCTCCGCCAACCGGCGTTCGGCGTCGGCGCGCACGATCTCGCTGACCGGCCTCGCGTCGGTGGCCAGCACCGTGCAGCGCTCCGGCGTGATCTCGGCGAAGCCGCCGGAGACGAACAGCCGGTCGGTGACCTGGTCGCCCAGGTAGAGCGCGAGCACGCCTCCGCGCAGCATGACGATCATCGGCGTGTGGCCCTCCAGCACGCCGATGTCGCCTTCCGAGCCCGGAATCACCGCCATGTCCACCGGACGGGACATGAGCAGCTTTTCCGGGCTGACGATGTCGAGCGCGATCGGCATCAGGCGGTGGCCTTCAACGTCTCTGCCTTCTTCACCGCCTCCTCGATCGTGCCCACCATGTAGAACGCCGCCTCGGGCAGGTGGTCGTACTCGCCGGCGCAGATCGCCTTGAAGCTGCGCACCGTGTCGGCGATGGGCACGAACACGCCGGGGAAGCCGGTGAACACCTCCGCGACGTGGAAGGGCTGGCTGAGGAAGCGCTGGATCTTGCGCGCGCGCGCCACCACCAGCTTGTCCTCCTCCGACAGCTCGTCCATGCCCAGGATGGCGATGATGTCCTGCAAGCTCTTGTAGGTCTGCAAGATGCGCTGGGTCTCGCGCGCGACCTGGTAGTGCTCCTCGCCCACGATGCGCGGGTCGAGCGAGCGCGACGTGGAGTCCAGCGGATCGACCGCCGGGTAAATGCCGAGCTCGGCGATCTGGCGGGACAGCACGGTGGTCGCGTCCAGGTGCGCGAACGAGGTCGCGGGCGCGGGGTCGGTCAGGTCGTCGGCGGGCACGTAGATGGCCTGCACCGAGGTGATCGAGCCCTTCTTGGTCGAGGTGATCCGCTCCTGCAACGCGCCCATGTCGGTGGCCAGCGTCGGCTGGTAGCCCACCGCCGAGGGGATGCGGCCGAGCAGCGCCGAGACCTCCGCGCCCGCCTGGGTGAAGCGGAAGATGTTATCGACGAAGAACAGAACGTCCTGGCCCTCCTCGTCGCGGAAATACTCGGCGACGGTGAGGCCCGAGAGGCCGACGCGCGCGCGCGCGCCGGGCGGCTCGTTCATCTGGCCATAGACGAGCGCCACCTTGGAGCCCTCGGTCGTGTTCTCGCCGAGCTTGATAACTCCGGCGTCGATCATCTCGTGATAGAGGTCGTTGCCCTCGCGCGTGCGCTCGCCCACGCCCGCGAACACCGACACGCCGCCATGCGCCTTGGCGATGTTGTTGATCAGCTCCTGGATCAGCACCGTCTTGCCGACTCCCGCGCCGCCGAACAGGCCGATCTTGCCGCCCTTCAGGTAGGGCGCGAGCAGGTCCACGACCTTGATCCCCGTGACCAGGATCTCCGCCGAGGTCGCCTGCTCCTCGAACTCGGGGGCGTCGCGGTGGATCGGGTAGCGCAGCTTGGTGACGATCGGCCCACGCTCGTCCACCGGCTCGCCGATCACGTTCATGATGCGCCCGAGCGTCTCCGGCCCGACCGGCATCTCGATCGGCGCCCCGGTGTCCGTGACCTCCTGGCCGCGCACCATGCCGTCGGTACTGTCCATGGCGATGCAGCGGACGGTGCGCTCGCCCAACTCCTGCGCGACCTCAAGGACCAACATGCGGCCGTTCACCGTGGTGTGCAGCGCGTTCATGATGAACGGCAGTTCGCCTTCGAACTGCACGTCCACCACGGCGCCCAGAACCTGAGTGACGCGGCCGACGACGTTGCTGGCGCCCTGGGCGGGGCGGGGGGCGGTGGTGGTGGACATGAGGTGCTCCTAATTGCTTGTTGCGAGACCCTGTCAGAGCGCCTCGGCGCCCGAGATGATCTCGATGAGTTCCCTGGTGATGTTGGCCTGGCGGGCGCGGTTGTAGTTCAGCGTGAGGCGCTTGATCATGTCGCCCGCGTTGCGCGTCGCGTTGTCCATGGCGGTCATGCGCGCGCCATGCTCGCCCGCCGCGCTCTCCAGCATCGCCCGGTAGATCTGGATCGCGAGGTTCTGCGGCAGGAGGCGGGCGAGGATTGTCTCCTCGTCGGGCTCGAATTCATAGATCGCGCCGCCCAGGGCATCGGCGCCCGCCGCGCCCTCTGGCACCGGCGCCGGCACGAGGCGCTGCTCGGTCACGACCTGCAAGATCACGGACTGGAAGCGGTTGTAGATGATGGTGACGACGTCGATCTCCCCCGCCGCCAGCATCGCGGTCACGCGCTGCGCGATCTCCTCGGCGTCGGAGAACTCGACGCGCTTCTTGCCCGCGTAGCTCACGTCGCCCGTGAAGCGGCTGGCCAGCTCGCGGCGGAGGTAATCGCGGCCTTTGCGGCCGACCGAGTAGATCTTGACCGTCTTGCCTTCGGCCTCCAGGCGGTAGGCGAGGGTACGGGTCGCGCGACCGATGCTGGCGTTGAAGGCCCCGGCCAGGCCGCGATCCGCGGTGACGGGGATCAGCAGATGCACCCGGTCGTTGCCGGTGCCAACCAGCAATCGCGGCGCCCCAGGGCTATCCGCCACCGAGGCGGCGAGCGCGCCGAGCATCCGCTCCATCCGTTCGGCGAACGGCCGCGCCGCCTCGGCTTGCGCCTGCGCGCGGCGCAGCTTGGAGGCCGCGACCATCTTCATGGCCGAGGTGATCTTCTGCGTGGACTTCACGCTGTTGATGCGATTGCGGAGGTCTTTCAGACTGGGCATCGGTTTCCCTCACCCTCCCCCCAACCCTCTCCCAGAGGGAGAGGAAGCATTATTCATCGTCATTCATATAGTACGCGCTAGCCTCGCCCACCACGTCCCCTCTCCCTCTGGGAGAGGGTCGGGGTGAGGGCGTTCGCTCACGCGAAACTCGCCGCGAAGCGGTCGAGGAAGGCCGTCAGCTTCTTCTCGGTCTCCGGCTTCAGCTCGGCGTCGGTGCGGATCGCATCCAGGATCCCGGGCTCGCGCGCCTTCAGCTCCGAGAGGAACTGCTGCTCGAAGGCGCCGACACGGCCGGTGTCGATCTTGTCGAGATAGCCGCGCACGCCCGCGAAGATCTCAACAACCTGCTCCTCGACGGGCATCGGCTGGTACTGCGGCTGCTTCAGCAACTCGGTCAGGCGCGAGCCGCGCGCGAGCAACGCCTGGGTCGAGGCGTCAAGATCCGAGGCGAACTGCGCGAAGGCCGCCATCTCGCGGTACTGCGCGAGCTCCAGCTTGATGCGTCCGGCCACCTGCTTCATCGCCTTGATCTGCGCCGCCGAGCCGACGCGCGAGACCGACAGGCCCACGTTCACCGCCGGGCGGATGCCGCGAAAGAACAGCTCGGTCTCCAGGAAGATCTGGCCGTCTGTGATGGAGATGACGTTGGTCGGGATGTAGGCCGACACGTCGCCCGCCTGGGTCTCGATGACCGGCAGCGCCGTCAGGCTGCCTCCGCCGTGGGCATCGTTCATCTTCGCCGCGCGCTCAAGCAGGCGCGAGTGCAGGTAGAACACGTCGCCCGGGTACGCCTCGCGCCCCGGCGGGCGGCGCAGCAGCAGCGACATCTGGCGGTACGCGACCGCTTGCTTGGAGAGATCGTCGTAGAAGATGACCGCGTGGCGGCCGTTGTCGCGGAAATACTCGCCCATGGCGCAGCCCGAGTAGGGCGCGAGGAACTGCATTGGCGCGGGATCGGAGGCGGTGGCGGCGACGATGATGGAGTACTCCATCGCCCCATTCTCCTCCAGCGTGCGCACGAGCTGCGCCACGGTGGAGCGCTTCTGGCCGACGGCGACGTAGATGCAGTAGAGCTTCTTCTTCTCCTCGCCGCCCGCGTTGACCCGCCTCTGGTTGATGATCGTGTCGATGATCACCGCCGTCTTGCCGGTCTGGCGGTCGCCGATGATCAGCTCCCGCTGGCCGCGCCCGATCGGGATCAGCGCGTCGATCGCCTTGAGGCCGGTCTGCATCGGCTCATGTACCGACTTGCGCGGGATGATCCCCGGTGCCTTCACCTCGACCAGCCGGCGTTCGGCGGCGGCGATCGGACCCTTGCCGTCAATCGGGTTGCCGAGCGCATCGACCACGCGCCCGAGCAGGGCGTCGCCCACCGGCACCTCGACGATCGAGCCGGTGCGCGCCACCGTGTCGCCCTCCCGGATCGTCCGGTCGTCGCCGAAGATCACCACGCCGACATTGTCGGTCTCCAGGTTGAGCGCCATGCCGCGCAGGCCGGCGCCGGGGAAGGAGACCATCTCCCCGGCCATCACGTTTTGCAGGCCGAAGATGCGGGCGATGCCGTCGCCCACGCTCAGCACCTGGCCGGTCTCGGCGACATTGGCCTCGGTGTCGAAGGTGGCGATCTGCTGCTTCAGGATCTCCGAGATCTCGGCGGGGCGGATCTCCATATCAAGCGGCTCCCTTCATGGCGTACTGCAACCGTTGCAGCCGGGATTTCAACGAGGTGTCGTAGAGCCGCGCGCCGACGCGCACGACCAGGCCGCCGAGCAGGTCGGGCTCGACCTGCTCGACGATGTTGACGTTGCCGTACCCGGCCTCGATCAGGCGGGCGCGCAATTGCTGGCGCTGCACGTTGTTGAGCGGGTGCGCCGAGGCGACATGGGCGGTCACGACGCCGCGCTTATGGGCCACCAGGGCGGAAAAGGCGGCGACGATCTGGCGCAGGCTGCCCAGGCGGCGGTTGCTGGCGACCACGCCCACGAAGTCGCGCACCGGCTTGCCGAACCCCTCCCGCTCCAGCACGGTGAGCGCGGCGGCGCGGGCTTGATGCACGTCGATCAGCGGCGAGGCCAGCAGGCGCTGGAAATCAGGGCTTTCGTCGATCAGCCGGCCGAGCTGCTCCATCTCCGCCACGACACTATCGAGCGCGTGCGTGTCGGAGGCATAGGCGTAGAGGGCGGCGGCATAGCGGTTGGCGAGGCCGCCACCGCTGGCAATCGTCGTCGCGCCGGAGTTTGTCGTGCCGCTGGAGGCCACGGGGGGATTCCCAACCGAGAGTGAGGCCGCACACGAGCGCCGGCGCAGGGGAGCCGGCGCCGCATCCGGCGCGCGGGCGTCTAGCATGGGAGTGACGGGGAAGCAACACGGGGTGGTGGTCGTGCAACGGTGATCGCCCGACGCCGGCTGGACCAGTTGATCCCCCGGCTCCCCGCTCCCATTCTGCAAGCGTGCCGATCAAGTCCCCCATGATGCCCATTTCCTGGACCCGCTGCGACTACGCCAAGGCGGTCATGTTCGCGGCCTCGCTACTCGCGCTCGCTCCGGCGCTCATGTCGCCGCCGCTCTTGGTCGCGGCCTTCCTGCCGCCGCGCGGGTAATCCCGGTCCTGCATGGCGACGGTGGATCTATCCGCCGCCATTCTCTCACTCTCCCCCGCTTGCGGGGGGAGAGGGGTCATATCAGAACTCCGCGACACCGCAGGCCAGGGGCAGGCTTCCCACATGGCCGATGCCGCCTTGCCGGCTCGGCCGCGCTCCGTTTGAGTCCGGGAGCACCATCGCTATTCTGGAGGAGGCAGCCTGATGAGAGGTGTACGCCGGTGGGCGGCATGGGTGTTGCGCGCATTGCTGATCCTGGCCGCGCTCGGTCTGGTTGTCGTGACGATCCTGCCCGCCGTCGATACGACGGTATGGTGGATCCGCTATCTGGACTTTCCGCGCCTCGAGTTCGGCATCGGGATGCTCCTGGTGGGCATTGCCCTGCTTTTGCTGGGTCCGGGCCGGCTTGGCTGGGTCGCCCTGTTCGGCCTTGCCGCCTCGGTTGCCTATGACTGCTTCGTGCTGTTCCCCTACTCGGTGCTGACCGACACGCAGCAGTTGAGTGCCGAGTCCTGCCCGGAGGGCAATCGGCTGCGTCTGCTCGAAGTCAATGTGAAGATGACCAATCGCGATGCCGCCGGGCTGCTGGCGATCGTGCGGGCGGCCAAGCCGGACGTGGCCTGGTTCCAGGAAGTCGATGACTGGTGGGCCGACCAGCTCGCTCCGCTCACCGCCGAGTTGCCCAACGTCGTCAAGCAGCCTCAGCCCAACTATTTCGGAGTGGAGCTGATGTCGCGGCTGCGGCTGGTGGACCCGCAAGTGAAGCATTTGACCAGCTCCGCCGATCCGTCCGTGTTCACCGGCGTCGAGTTGCCGTCGGGGCAGGGGATCCGGCTCTACGCGATTCACCCGCGCCCGCCCCAGGTCGGCCAGGGCACGCGGGAACGGGCCGGGCAGATCATGGCGATGGCGCTGGCGGCGCGCGACGACAACGCGCCGCATGTGGTGGCCGGCGACATGAACGCGGTGCCGTGGGAAGACGTGATCCGCCGCGCTGAGCGGGTCGGGCGGTTCCTGGACCCGCGCATCGGGCGGGGGTTGTTCATCACCTGGAACGCCACGAGGTGGGTGCTGCGCTGGCCCCTCGACCAGATCCTGCCCGGCCAGGACTTCACACTGATCTCGCTTGAGGTGCTGCCGCCCTTCGGGTCGGATCACCGGCCGTACCTCGCCGAGCTCTGCGCCAACCCGGCGGCCGCGCGCGACCAGTCACCCCCACACCTCCGGCCGAATGACCTAGAGGTGGCCCGCACGGACGTGGCGCGGGGCCAGAACGCGGCGACCAAGGAGGGCTATAAGGGTGAGTATGGACCCGACGGCACGCGGACCTCACAATAGGGGCGAGGCGGGCAGTGTCATCTCGCTCGGTCGGGCGAGCCGCCGGCAAGCCAAGGGGCTGTGTGAGCGGGTTTGGGCGGGCTGGACGCGGCGAGGCCCAGGCTGCGCTGGATCGCCGCGAGGGCCTTGGCCAATGGCTGGCGCTCCGGCCAGGTGGGTTGGAGCATCGCCTCCGTGAGGGCGGGCTGATCCCATGGAATGTCTTGATAGCACAACGCGAGCCGCTCATCGGCCCGGCTCCAGTGCCAGGCCAGGGGAAAATGGGCGATCAGCCCGGCGGAAGCCGGATTCGGAGCGCGCGCCACGCGTCCGGTGAGCGCGCGCAGGAAGGCGCCGAGCACGTCCCGCCCATCGGCGAGACGAATGTTGCAGAGCGGTGTGTAGCGCGGATTCATCTCGACGATCCAGGCGGCGCCGGACTCGTCCACCATGAAGTCGAGTCCGATGAAACCGCTCAATCCCAGGTGGCGCGCGAGACGGGCGGCGCCGGACACCAGATCCGGGCGGTCAACCACCCGCGCGATGATCGCTGGGCCGGTCGCGCCGCAGCACGTGACGGCTTCGACGACCAGGGACGCAAGCACCTCGCCGTCGCGGCACATGAGGGCGAGGTTGCCTGGTTGCCCGCTGATATAGCGTTGCGCGCTGACCGCCGGGCGAGGCTTGCCCAGGAGATCGCCAAGCGGAAACAAGTCTCTGTTGATAATTACCCGCTTCAATGCAACCGACAAACGTGGTTCTCGACGCAGTTCGCGGAAGGCGGACAGGGCCGCCCGCGGACATTCAGTGATTGCGACCCCGCTGCCTCCCCACGTTCCATCGGCCTTCAAGACCCAAGGGGGGTCGGCGCGCGCCATCCAATCATGCAGATCCGCAACCGTGTCGAGGCGCGTCCCCGCCGCTGTTGGCAGGCCAACCTCGGCCGCCGCCCTCAGGAACAGCGCGCGCGACGTGCTCACCGGGTAGTTTTCGGGCGCCCCGAGCGAGCGGGCGACCAGCGCGCGCTCCACGGGCGAGCCCGTGCGGTACAGCCGGTGCAAGTGGCCCACGGCGCGATCGTCGCCCGGTACGATATACACCGGCCGTGCCCGTTCGATCGCGCGCGACAGCGCACGGAGCGGACGCAACCCGCTTTGATCGAACACGGCGCTGACCGGGGCGGCGCGAACCGGATGACCAGGCGGGCACAGCACCGACACGCGGCATCCGCCCTCTTGCAAAAGATGGGCAAAGCGGGCAAGCGACGGCCACCAGCATGTTGTCACGACAAGAACCGACGGGAGCGGGGCGCCGGGATCGAGCCGCGTCATCGGCGTTCCGACATTTGCAGCGGGCAGCTCAGCCACACAACCAGGTGAACTGAATTTTCCAGATTGGGTGGAGCGACGATCATGAGCGATGTGGCAATTATTGGGGCTGGCCCGTACGGCCTGTCAATCGCCGCCCATCTAGCCCAGGCGGGGAGCCGCTTCCGAATCTTTGGGAGCCCCATGCAGACCTGGCGGGAGCGGATGCCGGCTGGGATGCGGCTCAAGTCGGAGGGCTTCGCCTCCAGCCTCTATGATCCTAAGGGAGAATTTCCCTTGTCCCGCTTTTGCCGGGACCGTGGCATTCCCTACGCCCCGGTCGGGTTGCCGGTCGAGCTGCGGACCTTTTGCGAGTACGGGATGGAGTTCCAGCGGCGCTACGTCCCGATGCTTGAGCCGACCCGCGTCGAGTGGATCGGCCACGGCCCGCGCGGCTTCGAGGCGCGGCTCGCGAGCGGGGAAACCACCATCTTCCGCCAGGTGGTCTGCGCGGTCGGCATCGAGCACTACGCCCATGTCGCGCCCGCCCTGGCGGAGCTGCCGGCCTCGCACCTGTCGCACTCCTCGGCACACGCGGAGCTCGCGCGGCTCGCGGGCAAGGTGGTCGCCGTCGTCGGTGGTGGCGCCTCGGCAACGGACTGCGCGGCCTTGCTGGCGGAGGCCGGGGCCACGACTCACTTGCTGACTCGAAGGCCCTTTCTCGGCTTCCACGAGCCGCCCCGGCCGCGGACGCTGCGCGCGCGGGTGCGCCATCCGATGACAACGATCGGGCCGAGTTGGCGCTCGTTGATGTGCGTGCGAATGCCTCTGGTGTTTCACGCCATGCCCGCCCGGTTCCGGCTGCCCGTTGTCCAGCGGCATCTGGGACCGGCCTCGTGCTGGTTCGTGCGGGAGGCGATCGAGCGGCTGGTCACGGTGCATACCGGAACGCGGATCACATCGGCCTCCGTCCGCGATGGCAAGGCCATCCTCGCGATCGAGGGTGCCGATGGGACGGGGACACTGGCGGTGGATCATGTGGTGGCGGCGACCGGCTACCGGCCGGACATACGCCGCCTGGGCTTTCTCGACCCGGACCTGCGCGCGCGCATCCGGACGGTCGAGAACACGCCGGTCTTGTCGCGGAGCTTCCAAGCCTCCGTCCCTGGCCTGCGCTTCGTCGGGCTGACCGCCGCGAACGCCTTCGGGCCGCTGCTGCGGTTCGCCTGCGGGGCGGAGTTCACGAGCCGGCGGTTGGTGCGGCATCTCGCGTGAGCATCGCGGACCCGCTGAATTGAAACGCGGCCATTTTGGCTGCGTGGTCGGCTAGCGATTTAGGCGTAGGCGCTGGCCGTGAGGAGGGCGGATGGGCTGACAGAGGGGTTGAGCGGAACCACGAGGAGAGGAGAGGGCAGGGCTGGAGGACTTGGCGGAGAAGGCGGCGGGCTTGGGAGGTCCGCGGCGGTCGGCGTGGCTGGCGGCAGCGGATTGGAGCCGCCGAGGTCCGGGCCGGTGGCGAAGAAAACGTCGGCACCTTGCCCGATCGTTCCGTTCGAGTAGATGAACTGGAATGTCTGCTTGATGTGGTTGCCGTTGTCGGCGCGATCGGAAGCAGTCGGCGCAAGAATGATCTTCGCGATGCCCCGCGCTGCCAGGCTTTCGAGGATTGCGCCGGAGCCGTTCGATCCCGGTTCCCAGAGTTTGATGGAGCCGTAATCGGTGTCGTCGGCGTCGATGACGCCGTCATGATTGGTGTCCAGACCGGCAAGCTGGTTCACGTCGCTGATGAGGTCGTGCCCGCTCGTGACGGCGTTCGGGTCGTTCACGCCCATGACGAGGAAAGCCTCTTCCGGCGTGATCCACCCAGTGGGCTGGGAAGCGCCGTCGCCGCGCATATCGAAGGTGACGCCGTTGGTCGCGGCTGATGTCGTGGTCACATCCTGGCCGTCCAGATTCAGGACGAGCGGATCGATCTCCAAATCCGTGATGTAAACGACAGGCGTTCCGCCATCATAGGTATAGGCCCACAGGCCGTCATCGACGGATGCGTTCGGATTGAAGTTGCCGAGCGCCGGGTTGTAGCCCGATCCATACATGGGATCGATCGCGACGTCGCCGAACTCGGCCCCGGCGGAGCCGCCCGTCCAGTCGGTCGTGCCGAACAGCGCGCCATCACCAGCGACTGTTGGGCCGTTGAGCGACCCGGTGGCCAGCTTCACCCAATCCCCATTCGGCTCATTGATGATGGTCCAGGTCTCGAACGTCCCCTGGAGGTCGCGGATGCCAAAGGACGTCTGCACGGTGGAGCCATCGTCGTTCCAGATCGTGATAGCCGGATCGTTCGGCTGGGACTCGATCATCTGGCCGTTGGCGTCGTACTGGATCTCCTGCGCCTTCCACGTGAACTGGCTATAGACATCGTAGAACCAGACGGCCTTCGCGCCATTGTCGCCGATCGAGGTCTCCTCCTCCACCTGTCCGTTCGCGGCGTGGACGTACTGGACGGTCTGCCAGGGGTTTTGATTCTGCGGATCGAAATACTCCTGGCTCCAGGAGCCGTCGGGGTTCTGCATCACGTCCTGCACGCTCTGGCCGAGCGAGTTCACGTAGTTCGAGACGTAGCTCCAGGGCTGGTTGTCCTCGGTGTCGTACACGGTCTCGACCGCGCTGCGGTCCGGAAAGTACTGGGTGCTGGAGGAGACCTTCCCGTTGCTGGTGTCGAATGTGTTGACGGCGATCTCGCCGTCCCTGTACCAGACCTTCTGATCGACGTTGGCGCCAGAGGCATTCTGGTCCACGTAATACGAACTCCAGGGCTGGGCGCCCTCCGTGTCATAGACGGAATCCGTCTGTGTCCCGTCGAGGCGATAAGTGTTCTCCTGCTGGACCTCTCCATTCCTGGGATCGAACACGTTCAACGTGGAGGTGCCATCGTCGTTGTAGGCCATGTCCTGGGCGAGGCGGCCGGACGAGTCGTACGTCGCCCACCACGAACTCCAGGAGTTGCTGTTCTCGGTGTCCCACCACGTGACCTTGTATGAGCCGTCCGTGTTGTAGTCGGTTTCCGTCTGGATGGAGTTCGCCTTCTGGTCCCACGAGAGAACTTGCCGGCGGCCGTCGTCGTAGGTGGTGGTTTGGCTCACCGCGTTAGTGGCGTTCGCGTTCGTCCAAGCTCGTTGGATGGAGGACCAAGATTGGGTGTTCTCGGGGTCATAGAAGATTTGGACGAGGGGACCGTTGGCCTGATACTGGGCTTCGTAGCTCACCCAGCCGGTGAGAAGGTCGAATTGGTCGATGACGGTGACGGTGGGTTCAGACGTAATCGTCTCGGTTAGCTGTTCAGCAGTATTGAAATAGCTCGTCAAACCCATGATTCCTGGAGTTGGGCTCTGAACCGAGGTTGTAAAGGTGCCATCTGGGTTGAAGGTGAGCGTTGCGAGGGTGGTGCTGCCGTCGTCTATGCTGACGGCTAACTGGCCAGTGTTCGTGTTGTCCGAATATTGAACAGTGAGGTCATCGGAGTTTGGTGGGGTGGCTTCTCCATCCTGCCTTGGAGGGGCGCCCATGCCATCATCCGGGCCAGTGGTGCGGCCCGGCGCCCAGCCTTCGAATTGCTGGATGGCATCCTACAAGGTTTTGAACTGCTGCGTTGTTATTGCGCCATGCGGGTGTGCCTCCGGTCCGCACAGCCGTAGTACCATCGTCGTTATTATAAGTGACTTGCGTAGGCGCGGTTTGTGTTGCGCTGACAGCTGTCGGCACGATTACCTCCTTTGACTAAGGTGGTTGTTAAAGGATGGCTTCATTGCGCTGCGGACCTGGGCCGCACCGCAGGAGGGGGTGTTCATTTCGGCGTCGCAGTGGCAAGCTAGAGATTCAAACATTTATTGCAAACGCGACGGGAGACTGACCTGACACTTACCGATCAGGGAGATGGGTGCATGTCGGTGTAGTCGAAAAGCACGTCAGTGACGCCACCGCTTTCCCGAGGCCATAGGCTGCCGCTGGCTGTTATGTGGACACCAAGTAGTCGAGGATCAAACTTCTGGCCTTTAGCCGATATTACTTGCATCTTGGAGACAGCAGAGCGTGCAATTTCGTCACCATGGCCCGCTGCCAGGCATACAGGCGCATCTAGGTCCATGACTGCGTACTCGCCCTGTCGATCATGTTGTGGGTCTTCACCAAATCCTGGAGGTCCGTAGGCGTGTACCATCCGCACTTCGCCGCTTAGCGTTACAGTAGCCGGCTCGTAGCTTAAACACGGCGCTGCCTGTATAGAGACGCAGGCACCAGCCATAGCTAAGGCGGCCATTAGCGTCAGGAAACGCACAGAAAATCCTTTCAAACTCATTACGAACCGTCCGTGGCGCTCTCAACATCAACGAGAGAAGGTTCTGCGCACTTCCGCCAAGCTCCTCTATTCCGGCACACTAACTCGTAAATATTACCGAGTCACGAATTTTGGACGAGCAGAGCTTGCCTTTCGTCCGTCGTGACGGCTCCGTTGCTCGCGATCTGCTTAACACTCACTGTGTTGGGGCCATTGTCCGGGTCCAACCCTTGATTGGCGGCCCTCCCCGCGGCAGCGGCGTCGTTCAGAAACCGACTATAGTTGCCTGAATTCTCAACAAAAAACAGGGTATGAGCCATGAAATGGCTGTTGAGGTCGTCCAAGCTCAAGGTTCCGTTCGACCGCGCGGTGTACGGGGCATTGCCGGCCCCTATCTGTACGGCCCCTCATTGAAGGAACGTCGTCAACAACGGATTGTGGAGGCCATACTGATTGACATACTCCGAAAGCTCGGCGATCGTGGTGGTGTAGTCAGGGCTGTTCGGATTGAATGCGCCCCTGCCGCCTCCAGCAGCCAACAGGCCCTGGACAGCCTGCACGTCGCTGGCGAGCACCTGGGAGTCCGCGGAAGTGGTGAATGCCCAGCCCTGCAAGGTTTGCAGGGCTCTGTTGATCTGTGGAATATACGGTTCAACGCTTTGGCTGCCACCGAGGGCCGTTATTCCTCCCATTATAGTTTCAATCTGGAGAGGATTGAGGCCCGAAACAGCCTGCGTTTGATCCAAGAGATTGCGAAAATTTTGTTGTGTTATTTTATCGTCCAGATTTGCATGGAAGTCGTATTGGGTAAAACCAACCGAGTAACCGCTACGCCCGCCTCTTGCCAAACTTAGGATATTCGGCGCGGTATTTTCATGACCGAATATAGCATTTCGGACTTGATCCATGCATGGAACGGGAGAGGTCATTTCGGCGAATCCTTATTTTTGGCGATGGCAGCAATTTCCGCTTCCATCGCATCGATTGCCTCCTGTGGCGGCATCGAATTTTCTTGTAGTGCCCTACAATAGCGATGGACGATCTCTGTCGGTATAACAAATAGCTCACTTGCGTTTTCTCCTGTAATAATATCCAAGTTGGTTGCAAGCCGCACGATGTAAGGCAGGTAAGTAAATACAAGGTAAAAAGAACTCCTATCTGCATTGTAAATGGATGGAGCAAGCGGCTGATACTTTAGCGATAACTGTACTTCTCCAGGGCCTGCTTCGCACCATACCTCACGAGTGGAGCGGACGCTTTGCTCTAGCTTTTTAAGCAGGACTACACTCTGAGTATGACCGGATGGATCGGTCATGGAGAGGTAACTGCCATACGGGCATTGGCACAGCGGGGCGTCATCTATAGTTCCTTGCCAAACGGCGTAGCCCAGCTCTGTCTCAAGAGATCCGTATGCAAGTTCTAGTTGTCGCAAATGGTGAGCATTAATAAAGTCAAACAATGCGTCGTTATTATTTGCGAAAAGTTCTCCTTGCACTGCTGTATTCAACATGCCTTGTTTGAAGTCGTAGAACAAACTTTGCGGTACATCGGATTTTTTGGCTAAAAACTCAACTACTAAGAATCCGTCACTGTCCCTGTATAGACGGAATGTTGCTAAAAATTGGCCCTTGCCGGTAGGGAACACGTAGACTTGTCCCACGGGAAGATCATGGATTGGAGCGGAGGCGGCACCTGCAACCGTTGGGGACGGTTTAACTGCCAAGCAGAATGCCGCAAGAACGACTAGTCGGGCTGCTTTCGGCAGTAAGCTACTGGAAAGTATAGTGGCATATCGTTTTGCGCTCATGGCTCACCCCTCATGCGCGTGTCTGCTGCGGCACTGTCGTCACCGACCGCATCAAGGCTCGGTATATTGGCTCATAATTGTTGCGGAATCAAGAGTTTCTGGACAGACAACGATCCACCCCACGTCCCCCGCGCAGGGAGTGCCAGGACGTGTTTTGGACCAGTCCCGTCCGCTCGGGCCGCGATCTCCACAACGCCATTGACCCTGCTCTTGCCGATTGCACGGCGAGGGCCTTTGAGGCGGAGTGAAGCAACGCCTCAGATCCCTGGAATTCAAGTTGCGCAGTCTCTATTTGGCCTTCGTATAGACGGCAAGGCTGC